>DDCR01000077.1:0-10225 GCA_002335115.1 Oceanospirillaceae bacterium UBA2001 | reverse complement strand
CCCAACTGAGCTAATCACCCACATTCGCAATTCAACGCAGTCAAAACTGCTGCTAAATCCGAGCGAACATTATAAGGTAATGGCATCTTAGGTCAATGATTAAATAGTGTTAATTTTTTACCATCTGCAAGGGCTGATAATTCCCTCATGGCAGGCTATAATATGGCCAGTTTACAACTTAGGCCTTCATGCCCCCAATCATTAGGATTTTTCCATGGTCATTAAACCTCGCGTTCGCGGCTTTATGTGCATTACCTCCCATCCTTTAGGCTGCGAAGCCAATGTGCAAAGCCAGATCGATTATGTCACCCAACAGGGGACTATAGAGGGCGGCCCCAAAAAGGTACTCGTCATTGGTGCATCAACGGGCTACGGCTTAGCCTCACGCATTACTGCAGCCTTTGCAAGCCAGGCAGACACTTTGGGTTTGTTTTTTGAAAAAGAAGGCACCGAAAAAAAGCCCGGCACCGCGGGTTGGTATAACTCTGCAGCCTTTCATAAAGCCGCAGAAGCCAAAGGCCTATACGCTAAAAGTATTAATGGTGATGCCTTTTCTGATGCCTTAAAACAAACCACCATAGACACCATTAAAGCAGACTTAGGCCAGATTGACTTAGTGGTTTATAGCCTCGCCTCACCTCGCCGCCAACATCCTAAAACGGGTGAAGTGCATATGTCTACGTTAAAGCCCATTGGTAAAGACGTGATTCAACAAGGGGTAGATACTGATAAAGGCATCATCAAGGAATTTGCCATAGAGGCAGCTAATCAAGATGAAATTGATAATACCGTGGCTGTTATGGGTGGCGAAGATTGGCAAATGTGGATTAGCGCGCTCAGTGATGCGGGGGTCTTGGCCAGTGGCTGTAAAACCACAGCCTTTACCTATGTGGGCGAGCAAATAACCCGAGACATATATTGGGACGGCACCATTGGTCAAGCTAAAAAAGATTTGGATCTAAAGGTGGTGGGTATTCGCAAGCAAATGCAAGCCATTCAGGGCGATGCTCGTGTATCTGTCCTTAAAGCTGTCGTGACTCAAGCCAGTGCGGCGATCCCAGTCATGCCCCTCTACTTAGGTTTGTTATTCAAGGTTATGAAAGCAGAAGGCACCCACGAAGGCTGCATTGAACAAATAGACTTGTTGTTTCGTGAAAGTTTGTACGGCACTCAACCTTACCAAGATAATGAAGGGCGTTTGCGCGCTGATTACAAGGAAATTGAACCCCATGTGCAAACTGAAGTGGCAACGCTTTGGTCTAAAATCACAGATGAAAATTTGTTTGAAGTGAGTGACATGGCGGGTTACAAAGAAGAGTTTTTACGTCTATTTGGGTTTGGTTTAGAGGGTGTAGACTATGAGGCAGACGTTAACCCTGAGGTCACTATCACTCATCTTATTAGTGCATAACTGCACCTGATAGGCCCGTTATCAGCAACCTTATAATTAGGACTGGGGTTAGGCCTATGATGAGGCCTAAGAAGAGGCGTAAAGCCTCATCATAGGGGCACAGGCCAAGGGTTAACCTAAGCTTGCGTTTTTCTATGTTAGCGGTTCAAGTGTTTAATAAAAATACTTACGATCTTCCAAAGCCCCATATAAATGCGCAACCTCTTCGGCATAACCGTTATAGATTTGCGTGCGTTGGCGGCCAAAGCCACCAATAACGCGTTCTGTTTTTTGCGACCAACGAGGGTGGTTGTGGTGCGGGCTAACATTGGCGTAAAAGCCATACTCTCTCGAATTTTGCTGCCACCAAGTGGTTTTTGGCATGTCTTCGACTAGTTCAATGCGCACAATAGATTTGGCATATTTAAAACCATACTTCCAAGGTAACACTAAGCGAATGGGTGCGCCTGTTTGCTGCTCTAATGGCTGGTCGTAGATACCGGTGGCCAGTAAAGCTAATGGATTCATGGCCTCAGCAATGGTTAGCCCTTCGGTGTAAGGGCCGCCAGCCCAGTTTGCATTAGGCATTTGGGTTGCATCATTCACGGTAGTAAAGCGCACATACTTAGCGCGGCTATTGGGTTGCGCAGCGGCAATGACCTTGTGCAAAGGGATACCGTTCCAGGGAACTACCATTGACCAAGCTTCAACGCATCTAAAGCGGTGCACATGGGATTCTATGGCGAACTCGCCATATATATCAGCTAAATCATAAACCCCCTTCTTATCAGCTCCTGCACCTGTTATTTCAACTGACCAAGGTGAGGTAATTAAGGTTTTTTCAGCTTCAGACGGGTCACTTTTGTCAAACCCAAATTCGTAGTAGTTGTTATAACTATTAATGGTTTTTAAAGGCGTGGGTTCAAGCAATTCAGGGGCATTCGAGTCCGCCGCTAGCAAGGGGCCATTGCAAGCCATTGCTGCCATGGCAGACAAGCCTGCCCCAATGATCTTGCGACGGTTGCGAAAATCTTGTTCAGAAGTGATGCGAGAAGTTGGGATAGGTATCATTTGTCGGCCTTGTTAGCGAAATATAGCTAAGTTAATGGTTATACGTTTGCGCTAGAACCATGGATTCAAACCTTTGTTTTTAGTCCTAATCCGTAAATCACTTGCCAGTCGCAGTTAACCCGAGCACTTTTCCAACAGTGGCGTTCCAATTGGATGTGCATTCAGGACCACAGCGGGCCGCCCAACGCGGGAGAATAACCTGATGCGCAATGGTATCACGTTTATCAAGATCAGCTTTAGACGGCTTTACTAACACCATGTTGCCGAGTTCACCAAGGCCGCAGCTAACACCTGTTAAACACTCAATGGCTATATCGTCCTCAGTGGCTGTTTCTGCCCACATACGCTGATTTAGAGCCTCAAGTTCACGCTTTAATAAATTTTGCTGCGCGTTTGACAAAGCATTCCATTTATCTAAGTTAAAAGCACCAAAGGCCAGACCCCAGCCAACCCTTAGAGTAAATGCATGGCTCGCTACTTTATACCACTGTCCCGTATAAGCAGACATAGTGCCGGTTATAGCACAATCTAACACACCCTTAGTGAGTGCAGCATTGACTTCTAAAAATGGTACGACCACTGAAGTGCCCCCTACCCCTTCTACAAAATCACTCAAAGTGGTTGAGTAGACCCGTATACGTTTACCCTTTAAATCTGCAATCTTAGTCACTGGCGTATTGCACCACAATGTCTGACTTGGAAACGGGTACAACATCATTAACTTGGCATTGTAAATGTTTTGAAAAGCCCGATCTAAAGTCGGTCGGTAGGCATCTGATACCAGTTTTAACGTTTTTAGATCTTGCGATAAAGCTGACAAATCTGCCCCCTCAAAAATAGCATTATCAGCCGCCACATAGCCTGGCAGACCAAATGCAAAATCAAAGACGCCATTCTTAACTAAGCGCATAATTTCGAAGCCTTTAAGGTCTAAGGCGGTTTGTGGTTTGATTTCACCGATAATGCTGCCACCCGAGGCTTGAGCGATATGTTGGTTCCAAAATGGACCTTCATGTTTTTGATAATTGGTCAGATTATGCCAAGTACCAACCGCCTTGATAATGGCAGTGTTTTGTCCCCAAGCAGTCCCATTAACTAGCACTAACAGCATAGACCACAATACATTCAATGCGGCTTTTTTCATTTTTAGTTAACCATTAAGTCCGGTAAAGCGGTGACGATACTTGGAAATACAGTGATGAGCACGACTGCCAACATAATGAGCATAAAGAATGGCAGCGCCGCGCGAGCTATGTATAAAATATTCTTACCACTGAGTGCTTGAATGACAAACAAGTTAAATCCAACAGGCGGTGTTATTTGGGCCATTTCTACCACGAGAACAATGTAAATGCCAAACCATAACAGATCAATACCAGCTTGTTGCACCATTGGCAAAACCACTGAAGTGGTCAACACTACAACAGATATACCATCTAAGAAACAGCCTAAAATGACGAACAAAAAGGTGAGGTAAACCAGCAACATGTAGGGGGATAGTTGCAAGGTAGCGATCATTTCAGCCAACATGCGAGGTAATCCTAGAAACCCCATACTAATCGTTAAAAAGGCAGCCCCTGCAAGAATAAGCGCTATCATACAAGAGGTCTTAACCGCTCCCATCAAACTTTCGTTAAAACTTTTGGTGGATAATGTGCCCGAGATCAAAGACAGGATTAAGGCACCAGCTACGCCAAAGGCGGCGGCCTCTGAGGGTGTGGTGAGTCCTGTATAAATAGACCCCAAAACAAATATGATGAGGCTTAACACGGGGATTAGATTGCGTATCGCTTTGAATTTATCAGCCCAAGTAAAGTGTCTTGTATCTTGTGGCACTGATTTTGGGCTAAGCTTAGCCCAAAGCGCGGTATAGCCCATGAATAAAACCACCAGTAACAATCCAGGTACGGCCCCTGCCATAAATAATCGTGCCACTGAAACTTCTGCGGCGACGCCATATACGATCAAAATAATCGATGGTGGTATCAGTAAACCTAGGGTACCCGAACCTGCCAAAGTGCCAATGGCCATCCTTGTATCATAACCACGCTGTTTTAATTCAGGCAGTGTCATGCGACCAATCGTTGCGGCAGTAGCAGCGGACGATCCAGACACAGCAGCAAAAATACCGCAGCTTAATATATTAACGTGAAATAACTGACCAGGGAATTTGCTCAGCCATGGTGTAAGACCTTCAAATAGATCTTCAGACAGGCGAGTACGAAACAAAATTTCTCCCATCCAAATAAATAGTGGTAATGCGGTGAGGGCCCAACTAGAACTAGCCCCCCAGGTAGTGGTGGCAAAAATAAGACCAGAAGCGTTATTGTCCAGCATGACCATGGTCAACAAACCCAATAACATAAGGGTCAATGAAACCCATAATCCAGCCGCTAATAAAACAAATAATACGACCGTTAAGATGCCCGCAATTAAAAGAGGATCCATTACACTTCCTCCAAATTGAGCTCGTCTTCATAATCTTGATAACAGGGCTTTGCCCCGCGCAGAACCCGTATTAACTCGTCCACTAAGGCAATATTAAAAATCAACATGCCTAAGGACATACTCGATTGTGGTATCCATAGAGGTATGGGTAAATAACCCACAGAGACGTCTTTAAACACCCATGATTCATATACCATATAGCCTAAATGCCACGACATTAACGTTGCCAAGCCTGATCCCACAGCTAGAACAAGAAATTCCTGCCGATGCCGCTGGACCCTAGATAATCGCTGAATGACCAAACTAACACGGATATGTCCACCTTTTTTAAGTGTATAAGCCAAACCTAAAAAGCTTGAGGCTGCTAAAAAGAAACCCGACAAATCATCAGTTGATGGCACAATATAGCCCATCCAGCGAGACACAATTTGGACTAATATAACCAAGGTAATGGCCACAATAAAGAATCCAGCTAAGGCCCCAGAAAAGGCATATAAACCATCTAAAAAACGCCGCATATTAAATCTCTATAATAATAAAAAGAGCAACTGAATTGTTTTTCATATCAATTCAGTTGCTTGAGTATGGCTATTACTACTTTTGATATTCAGCCATAATTTTAGCACCTGAGGCACCTGCTTCTGCGGCCCATTCAGCTGCCATAGTAGAGCCAATGGCTTTTAATGCCGTTTGTAATTCTGCACTTGGCTGCACTACAACCATGCCATTTGCACCTAAACTTTCGGTTTTAATGCGTGTTTCTTCAACTGCCATTTCCCAACCACGGGTTTCAGCTTTGCTAGCAGCAGCTAATACCGCTTTTTGAACATCCGCATCCAAACGCTTAAAAGCCTTGTTATTCACAAACACCATATTTTTTGGTATCCATGCCTGCACATCGGTGTAGTGACGCACAAAATCCCATGCTTGGCTACTGACACCAGTTGATGGCGAAGTAATCATGGCGTTAATAATGCCAGCCCCAAAGGCTTGAGGAATTTCAGGTACTTGTACCGTAGTCGGAGTAGATTCAAGTAATACAGCCAAGCGAGAAGTAGTAGGCGAATAAGCTCGCATTTTCAAACCCTTTAAATCAGCAATACTGCTAATTGGATCCTTAGTATAAAAGCTCTGCCCGGGCCAAGGAACGGCATATAATAACTGTAGGCCATTACTGGCCATAACATCTTCAACAGCACTGCGAGAAGCATCCCAAAGATCTTTAGCTTGGCTAAAATCTGAGGCTAAAAAAGGAATATTGTCTAACTTAAAGACTGGATCATCATTACCCAAAACACCCATGAACATTTCGCCAATAGGTACTTGTCCTGTGCGCACGGCACGATGAATTTCTGGGTGCTTAAATAACGATGCACCCGAGTGAACAACAATATCTAATTCGCCGTCAGTGGCTGCCTTAACGTCAGCGGCAAAGGCCCGAACATTAATTGTTTGATGATAGCCATCGCCATAGGGAGTTGGCATATCCCATTTCGTAGCCGCTGTTGCGCTGGTTGCAGCTAGCAAAGTGACCGCCGTAACTACTGTGGTAAGCAGGCCATTATTTGATTTTATTTTGATACTCATATTTATGCTCCAAAGGGTTAAAGCACAGACCATGTAAACCGCTTACTATGCTCTGGCTAAATAACTTCATTGCAAGACACGTGCCTGATGTCAATTAGTCTCTAAGTATTTGTTTATATGCACTATTAAAATTAATCTAACTTATAAGGCCGCTTAAAATGACAGCAAATGAGTCATAAGTGACTAATAAAAAAGTTCAAACGAGTCACTTTTAACCCATGTCAAAAACAAATCTAAGGTCTGCTCAACTGGTGTTTCCTCATTCTGAGGTAGAGTTTTTTCCGAGGAATATTTAACGCTTTTGCAGTACGCTCCAAATGGCCCTGGTTCTGCAGCAAAGTGGTTTCGATCAACCCCTTCTCGAACTCGTCCATTTGCTCCCCTAAACCCCCTTTACTTGATAAGTTCGAGGGCTGAATATCACCAGATCCTGGAGCAAAAAATGTCAAACCCAGCGCCCAGCGCTCTGCTTCATTGTTGATTTCGCGGACATTCCCATGCCATTCTCTAGTTTGAAGAGCCTGCAACTGTAAAGTATGTAGGGTTGGGCAAGGGAGATTATATTTTTGTGCAGCTAGTTCGGCGAAGTGCCTAAACAATAAGCCCACGTCCTCTTTTCGCTGCGCCATACTAGGCAACTCAATGTTGGTTACATTGAGCCGATAATAAAGATCTTCACGAAAGTCTCCTGCATCTGCTGCTTGTCTTAAATTCAATTTACTAGCAGCAATGACACGCACATCTAAATGAATAAGTTCGTTACCACCCAAGCGTTCTAAACATCGTTCTTGCACAACTCGCAGAAGGCGCACCTGCAAATGGGGTGGCATACTTTCGACTTCGTCTAAAAAAATAGTGCCCCCATTGGCATATTCTAATTTACCAATGCGGCGTTTTTGAGCCCCAGTAAAAGCACCTGCTTCGTGTCCGAATAATTCACTTTCAATCATAGACTCAGACAGTGCGCCACAATTTAGCGCTACGAATGGTTTTTTTGCTCGGCTACTAAAATCATGTAAGCAATGAGCAACAACTTCTTTACCCGTGCCAGTGGCACCATTAATAATTAAATCGACATCTAACTGAGCGAGCTGCAAAACTGATTGACGAATACCCTGCATGACCTCGCTATGACCCAATAAACGATGTTCAATTTCATGTTTTTCCGCTAGGGATATGCGCAGGGCTCGGTTTTCTAAAACTAACTGGCGTTTTTGCCATGCTCGATGAATGGTGTCCATCTGTTTTTGTGGATCATCCGTTTTTTCAAGAAACTCATAGGCCCCAGATCGAATAGCCTTAATAGCTATAGCGATATCTGCATGGGCGCTAAATAAAATAATAGGAATCTCTGGATCAATCGCTTGTACCGCCTCTAGCACCGACAGGCCATCCATTTTAGGCATGCGCAGGTCACACACAATGACGCCCATCCATTTTTGGTTACAAAGTGCTAAAGCATCCATAGGATGTTCAAAATCTAAGCCTTCATAACCTTCAAGGGAAAGAGTTTGGCAAAAGGATTGTCTGACCGATTGCTCATCATCAATCACCAACACTTGGCCTAGAACGGTTGCATTACTCATGACTTAATCTCTGCTTGAAAATGACTATTGTGGGGTAGACGCAAAGAAAATATAGCACCTTTCATAGGATGTCGAACGACGGCAAGTTGGCCACCAAAATCCTGTATAATATTGTAAGAAATAGACAACCCTAAGCCTAAGCCTTGGTCGACCTCTTTGGTCGTAAAAAAGGGGTTAAACACCTGTTCATATAACTCTGGCGCTATGCCTGGTCCATTATCTGCAATACGCAATTCAATTTGACCTTCGCTATGCAAACATTCAATGGTTATTTTTTTTGTGTGTAGATTATCTGCTACGGCGTCCAATGCATTAGACATGAGGTTCAAGACCACCTGCTCTAATTGTATTTGCTCTGCCATCACCATGTTATTTTCAGATGGCATGTCCACTACTATTTCTGTGCTGTGCGTTTGAGAGTGACTTTGTAAAAGTGTTAACACATGGTCCACAACCTGATTTAAACATACGGTTTGAATACTATCTCTGCGTTTGCGCGCCATCGATTTAAGCCTTGCTATAATACTTGTTGAGCGCTTAGTTAAAGATGATATCTGCTCAAAATTAGCCTCTGCTTCATGCGCTCGACCTTGTTGTAGCAGCCTCACTCCATTATGTGCATAATGGCCGATTGCAGTCAGGGGCTGATTAATTTCATGTGAAATACCAGCTGAAAGTTGCCCTAGGGCTGCCAGCTTACCTGCCTGCACTAATTCGGCCTGTTTTTCAGTCAATTGGTCCCGAAAACTCCGCAGAGAGTTAGCCATCGTACCAATTTCATCACGTCCTTTTACTGGCACCGACTGCTGTAAATTACCGGCTGCAATAATACGCATGCTGCCATCCAATATTCTAATACGTCCAACAAGATGCTTTGCAACATAAAGCCAAACAATTAATATGCTCAACATTACACTGGCAAGACTAGTCGCTATCATTAAGCGATTACCCTGAGCTATGGCATTATTTGATTGCGCTACCGCTTGCATCGATGCCTCTCGCACAGCAGTAACATGAGTACTGATGTAATCATTAAAACTTGCTAACTGTATTTCCAGACTGGTTAGAAGTTGTTCACCTGCTTCAAATTGCAAGCGTTCCTGACGCCGAAGCTCAAACATATTTAAATCACGCTGAACAAAGTAAAGCACCTCATCCACCCTAACCCGAAGCTCTGAGAAACCCTTAACCAAGCTCATGTTATCAATGTACTGAACGATACTCAGGTTAAGTTCATCAGCCTGAATTGCTGTTGCTATGAGAGAGTCTGGGTCGGGTAAGTGATGGGCTCGCCCAACCAGATTAACCAGCAAACTGGTATCTGCCTTTAACCGAAAGAGGACCTGTAAGTCAGTGTTTAATTGAGCAATGGTGCGCTCTCCCTCACGCTTGATCACAATACCAGAACTGGGAATGTCTTCATTGAATCGACTTCTGATATATTTTTGTGTTTTATCTATCAAAGGATCTATGTCTGCCAAAAATCCACTAACAGCCCAACGCAAACCCTGACTTTCAGCTTCTTTATCCATTTTAAGCTTGAGTTGCTGGAGAATATTTTGGTTGAGGGCGTTAAGGGTTTTAATCACACCTTGCAATTGATCGTCTAAGCTCACTTGACGATCAGTCATCGCTGACCTTGCCAGATGGATCTGAGGCAGCACACTGGCAATGGCTTGAGTTCCTTGATTTAACTGTTGCCAGAGCAACTTCCTCGATTCAGAATCTTGCACTGCCATAAGTGCTGGGGCTAGGGAGGTAATGGTTGCGGCTTCAGTACTTAACTTCACCATTGAACCCAGTGAAGGGATGTCTTGCTCAACGACAGATTTTAGTTGATTACCTAATTGATTATGCAAAGACCAACCAATGACACTGGTAATTAGGGTCAAAAGACTTAGAACACCAAAGGCAGTAAATAATCGATCACGAATACTGTGACCGCGAAATATTTTCATTATAAAGGCAAGTCATTAAGTAAGAATAGAGTGGATGAGGTAAGTTAACCCAAATACACCGCTGAATGCTAGGGTATGGCTGGCAATAACACTTTATTTAAGGCACAAAAAAACCGCACATGAGCGGCAATTGTTTTCTGAGCGTTGTGGAAATGGCGGAACGGACGGGACTCGAACCCGCGACC
>DDCR01000037.1 GCA_002335115.1 Oceanospirillaceae bacterium UBA2001 | reverse complement strand
AGACCAAGCGCTTGAGGTTTTTGTGGAGCTGTCCAGAGACCTTGATCAGTTTCTTGATCCCGAAGGTGCGTAATAGCTAATTTATCTTAATAAATCCCACCTTATTAAAGGTTTACATTATTGGCCAAGTGCAGATCAAAAATCATTGGGAAGTTTCTGACAGATTGATTGGGTTACGTGACCTACCAAATTGGATAAAACATGAATCATCAGGGTTTTCTTGGTAGCCTCTCAAAAGAAACGCGTAAGAATCTTACGCAACGCCTTGATTGGCCAGGGTTGGTGCGCCTTGCTTTTCATGGGGGCTTGATTCTTGCGTTTGGGCTTGCTATTTACTTGGGTTTACCCTTTTGGCAACTGTTGTTGATACCACAAGGTATTGCGATCGTTTTTTTGTTTACCCTTTTGCATGAAGCCGTGCATCAGACGCCGTTTAGAACCCCTTGGTTGAATGGTATGGCGGCGCGGATAAGTGGTTTTTTGCTTTTCCTGCCATCCACATGGTTTAAATATTTTCACCTCGCACATCACCGTTTTACACAGGTTCCAGGAAAAGATCCTGAACTGGCGACTGAAAAACCCAAAACTAGGTTGGGCTTCGTCAAGCATATGTCGGGTGTTCCAACCTGGATTGGCCATTTCAAAATACTCGTACAGAATGCATCGGGTGATTGCAGTGCCGACTTTCTGCCAAAGAAGGCAGAGACCCGTATTGTCAAAGAATCCCGTTTACTCATTTTGGCTTATTCATTGATTTTGTGTGGCGCACTATTTCTTGGGTCTACAGCATTATTCTGGATTTGGATTTTTCCCTTATTGTTGGGACAGCCGTTCTTACGCTTATACCTTCTGGCAGAACATGGACTATGCCCAACGGTGGCAAATATGTTCGACAACACCCGCACAACTTCCACCAATCAGATGGTGCGGTTGATCGCGTGGAATATGTCATACCACACCGAGCATCACACTTATCCCTCGGTGCCGTTCCACAAACTACCTGAACTGCATAAGATCATGCAGCCAGAGCTAATGCATACTGAACCTAGCTACACCAGCTTTATGGGCAAATACACGGCGCAACTCAAAGCAAAATAACGTAGGTAAAAGCTACATTGCGGAGGATTGTAAAGGGGGCCTGTCCATTCCCATTGTTGAGAAAACCCACGGCAAACGCTGTATCCCTTTTGTTTAGCAACATGTGTATTAATAGTTGTGAATTAGGCGGTATGTTCTAATATTCAAGGTTATTTTATTACACAACTAAAAAAGGCAACGTTCCAAATATTTGAAACGCTGCCTTTTTGTACTTCTATGTGGTGGAGATGGGGGGAGTCGAACCCCCGTCCGCCAGTCCTCTGCCATTGGCTCTACATGTTTAGATCACTTTATTGTTTTAACCCACCGCGGCCCAAGTGTCAGGGCGCATAAGGCGATCTCGATTGGTTTTAGGGTTTTCTCCACGAGCGAGGAGTCCACACGATCCTGTTCTGCGAGCCACTTCACAACCGTTTACAGGCATCCGGTGATCAGTGTAAGCGGGATTTAGGCCGCTAGTGCGTAGTTTTCGTCGTTTGCGACTATAACTTTTGCAAGGTGGGATTTACGAGAAACCTTACATTCTCGACATGCACCGCAGGGTTTGTAACCAACGTCGAATCCAGTCATCCCCTTAGTAGTTAGAGATTATAGCAGCATTGGAGAAATAAGGGTGTTATTTGAGTGGCTTACTAGGCGGAAAACTCATTCAGGGCCGAAAAGTCTGTGACCTAAGGCGCTTGAATGGCCAGGTGGTTATTAGACACCAGTTTGTGATTGCCTATAAAGCTTATGCTTAAGCTTTCATTAAGATGCGGTGTTTCTGTTTGCTCCAATCACGTTCTTTTTCTGTAGCGCGTTTGTCGTGAAGCTGCTTGCCTTTAGCGAGGGCAATTTCACATTTAACCCGATGGCCTTTCCAGTATAGGGCTGTGGCCACTATGGTGTGACCAGTTTGCGATGACGACGCAAATAAACGTGCAATTTCTTTTTTATTTAACAATAGTTTACGTTCGCGTCTGGGTTCTGCAACCACGTGGGTACAGGCTGTCATTAGGGGTGAAATGTGCGCCCCCACCAAAAAGGCTTCGCCGGCCTTCATCACTACATATGAGTCGATTAAGTTTGCACGCCCATCACGGATACTTTTGATTTCCCAACCAGTTAAAACCAAACCTGCTTCAATACGCTGGTCTAAATGATATTCGAACTTGGCCCGCTTGTTGAGCGCAATAGTGCCTGTGGAGGATTTTTGAGTTTTTGATTTCTTAGCCATGAGCGCATTCTACCTCAAGCCAGAATCGGCTGCAGTGTCATTTGTGTAATAATTGATGATATTGCTTTATCGGCTGTTGTTTTAACCTTAATATAGGCGTTTTCCCAAGAGTAAAGGCTTTGACTTCAATAAATCGTTCTGCTTTGGTCATGCATTCTGCAGCGCGCATGTTTGCATTGGTGAATGACGTGAAGCGCTACCCTGAATTTCTAGACGGCTGTGCCAAGGTCGATGTAATCGAGTCCTCTCTGACGGCGATGACGGCGCGCTTATATTTGAGTAAAGCCGGTCTAAGTTACCAGTTTGTAACACGCAACACTTTGTTAGCGGATGAGAAAATTTCCTTGGAGTTAGAAGATGGTCCGTTTGATTATCTCCGGGGTAGTTGGGTATTTACACCGCTGAGGGAAGATGCCTGTAAAGTAGAGATGGTCTTAGAGTTTGGCGTGACCGGCCTTAAGGGTAAGGCTTTAAGTGGGTTGTTTGGCCCTATCGCCGCCAACATGGTGGATGCCTTTTGTAAACGAGCGGATAACTTATTCCAGTGAGAACAACGTGACAGAATCAACAGACATGATACATGTGGAGGTGGCATTCGCGCTCCCAGATGAACAAAAAATCATCGCCTTAAAAGTGCCCCAAGGCACTACCGTATATGATGCAGCTATACTGTCAGGCATTACTGACCACTTTGAGGGTTTAGAACTTACTGGAACTCCATTGGGCATTTTTGGTAAAGCCGTTAAAAAGCCCCAAGAAGAAAAAATCACGCAGGGTCAGCGGGTAGAGATATACCGCCCGCTGACTATCGATCCTAAGGTGGCTAGAGCTAACCGAGCGACCAAAGCAGCAGACAAAGCCAAGCAGGCAAAGCAAGTTGATTGAGGAAATTGTTTATTTCTCAAGCTATTGATCGATGGTGACGACACGGCCTTGATCAAAAATAACCCTTAGTTTTCGATCTTCAATGGCGCCGTCACCAAAACGATATTGGTAAACGTAGTCCCAGTGATTGGGGTTAAAGGTATCTACTATTAAGGGGGTGCCCATGACATACTGCACCTGTTTCTTGGTTAACCCAGGCCGCAGTAATTCTACCATCTCATCGGTGATGAGATTACCCTGCTGAACATCAATTTTATGAACACTGGGAAATGTTAGACTTTCCATAGTGGAGCAACCACTAGTAAGCGCGATAAAAAGAGACGTGATAAGATAGCGTTTCATTAGCCAATTCTGTGTGTATAGACGTTAGCTCAGAATCATACCTGAATCCCACAATAGTCTAAAGAGTGTAACCATTACTATGGCGACAGAAAGTCAAGAATTACGCAAAGCAGGTTTAAAAGTGACCCTGCCCCGTGTCAAAATCTACCAGATGTTGGAACAAGCAACAGAAGGTGACCACTGGAGTGCTGAAGATATTTACAAACTGCTCATGGAGCAAGGTGAAGACGTTGGCTTAGCTACAGTTTATCGTGTGTTAACCCAGTTTGAAGCAGCGGGCTTGGTGGTGCGTCATCATTTTGAAGGGGGTAACTCGGTATTTGAGTTGGCTACTGAAAGTAGTCATGACCATATTGTATGTATTAAATCAGGGCGCATTAAGGAATTTAATGATCCCATGCTTAACAAGCGTTTAGAAGAGATTGCAGCAGAATTAGGTTACGAACTCACGAGTCGTACTGTATATTTGTATGGCGTTAGTAAAGACTAACTCTATGTAATAATATTGATGGCCAAGCCTTAGCCATCAATATTAGCTCAATCTATTATAATCCAATCCCAGTCTAACCCTAATTTAGAGTGTGGGTTTGGAGTTAGTGCAGCAACGCGCCCGTACCCAACATTTCTTTGGCGTGAGCTAGCGTTTGTTGGGTCAGCTTAACCCCGCCTAGCATGCGTGCAATTTCTTGTATTCTTTGATCTTCATCTAAAGCCGATACTTGGGTTTGTGTGGCTTCACCATTGTTGGACTTACTTACCTGCAAATGATGCTGGGCTTGACTCGCCACCTGAGGTAGGTGGGTGATGCATAACAATTGGCAGTGTTGGCCTAGCTGAGATAATAGTCGGCCCACAATCTCTGCGGTCGCGCCACCTATACCCACATCCACCTCATCGAAGATGAGACTGGGGGTGATACTAGTCGTTGCGATGACCACCTGTATGGCTAAACTAATGCGAGATAACTCACCTCCAGACGCGATCTTGGCCAAGGGTTTGGCACTTTGGCCCGGGTTGGTGCTGATAAGAATTTCTATGTCATCCCGCCCCTGTGGCTGCAAGCGAGAGTCTGACTTGGTTTGTAGACTTAGCTCTAATCGGCAGTTGGGCATGCCTAACAAAGTCAGTTGTTCACCCACTGCCTTTTCGAGGTGTTTGGCTGCTGTTTGTCTTGCTTTAGTAAGGCTGGAGGCTGCAGCATCGTATGCTTCTGTGAGGGCAGTTTGCTGCTCATGAATGGCTTCTAGCTGCCCCTCTTGATCTTGATTCTGTTGCAATTGCTGTTGTAATAGCCCCAAATGTTCTGGTAGATCTGCCGCTTGAATCTTGTGTTTTCTTGCCATGCTATAAATCTGATCTAAACGGTGCTCTAGTGTTTGCAGTCGAGCGGGGTCTTCATCGAACCCCTGCAGAAAATTTTGTAATTCAATCTGACTTTCTTCTATTTGTATGGAGGCGCTAGCTAGCATGTCCACTGCCGATTGCAGGTGAGGGCTATGCTGGCTAAAGTTTTGCAGTTGCTGTTGCCAGCGTTGCAAACAGGCCGCGGGGTCGTCTCCCAGCGGGTTATCAGGCAGAGTGTTGCGCACTGCTTGAAGCAATTGGTCTGCATTGGCACGTTGCTTGTGTTCTTGCTCTAAAGCCAATAGCTCATTATCTAACAGGCTCAACTGTTCAAGCTCATCCACTTGATACTGCAAAAGTTGTTGTTCGGCTTCAGACAGCTGTTGGCCACCGGTGAGGGCCTTGATCTGACGGTCGAACTCAAGCCATGCATGGCTAATTGCGGCTACGGACTCTTGTTTTTTTGGGTAATTTCCAAAGGCGTCTAATAAAGTTTGGTGACTATCTCTGCCCAGTAGGTGCTGGTGCTCATGCTGACCATGTATGTTGATCAGCTGTTTACCAAGTTCCCTGAGCGCAGCGATATTGACTGGGTTGCCATTAATATAGCCCCTAGAGCGGCCGTCCTGATTAACAATACGGCGCAGTATGCAGGTATCTGGATCTTCAGGTGCCGCCAGATGTTTGGCTGATAAATAATCTTTTACCTGTGGCAGTTGGCTTAGGTCAAAAACTGCGTGGATGTCAGCCTTTTCAGCGCCTTGGCGAACACAACCGGATTCAGCTCTATCGCCTAAGGTTAAACCAAGTGCGCCTAGTAGTATGGATTTTCCAGCACCTGTTTCACCGCTAATGGCGGTCATTTTATGGCTAAAATCCAAGTGTAAGAAATCGACTAGAGTGTAGTGATGAACAATTAGCTGTTGCAACATGGGGGCTGCTCCGGTGAATTATTATGCTGGCATTATAACCAGTACTGTTGTTATGTCCAGTATTTTTGAAGTGGCTTTGTTATTTTTTTTTAAAAGCCTATAAAAGCGAGTCAAAATTGCTTGAATCACGCGTTGGTGTCCCCATATACATTGGCAGTCAAGTGGCCTTGAGGTAAAGGTTGCGAAAGTTATTACAAGGGAGACGCGAATGAACGAGCAAGACCAGCCATCTGAAACTGCAGTTGAAATAGAAATCAATGGGGCTGAAGAAAGTGTTGAAACGCCTGTTGAAGACGTTTTACAAGAGCTTACTGTTGAGTCAGTCCAGGCCGAGCTAGAACTTGCCTTGGCTAGAATAGATGAACAACAGGCAGACGTGTTGCGAGCCCAAGCCGATGTGCAGAATATTCGCCGTCGTAGTGAGCAAGATGTGGCTAAGGCGCATAAATTTGGCCAAGAAAAACTCATGACAGAAGTGGTTTCTTTGTTGGATAACCTCAGCCGTGCAATTGACGCTGCTGGCGTTGAGGGCGCAAGCCTAGAAGTGTTGCTTGAAGGTGTCGAAATGAGCCAAAAGATGCTCTTAAGTGGTCTCAAAAAGTTTAACGTAGACCAGTTAGATCCTCATGGCGAGCCCTTTGATCCAGAACTTCATGAGGCCATGACAGCGGTGCCTAATCCAGATTTAGAGCCCAACACAGTGATGGAGGTTTTCCAAAAAGGCTACACCTTAAATGGACGTCTTGTGCGCCCAGCCATGGTTGTGGTTTCTAAATAGAAAAATTACGGCTTTTTAACTTGTAATCGAAGCAAAAGGCCATACATAGAGCACAAGCAAATAACGCTAAGCCCAAGGTCAAATTTGACCTAACCCTGCTAGCGTGGCTGAGCAAAATTGAATCAAAACCCTGAACAGGGTGAATTAAGAATTGGAGTTTTTGATGGGAAAGATTATTGGTATCGACTTAGGCACAACCAACTCATGTGTGTCTGTTTTAGATGGTGGTAGCGCTAAAGTAATCGAAAATGCTGAGGGCGACCGCACCACCCCGTCCATTTTTGCATTTGCAGCAGATGGTGAAATCTTGGTGGGTCAGTCTGCCAAGCGCCAGGCCGTGACTAACCCGGTAAATACCTTATTTGCGATCAAACGTTTGATCGGTCGAAAATTTAAAGACGAAGTCGTGCAAAAAGACATTAAAATGGTGCCTTACAAGATTGAGGCGGCTGATAATGGCGATGCATGGGTTAACGTTAATGACGAGAGCAAAGCCCCACCGCAGGTGTCTGCTGAAATTTTGAAGAAGATGAAGAAAACGGCTGAAGATTATTTAGGTGAAGCTGTGACTGAGGCTGTAATTACCGTGCCTGCTTACTTTAACGATTCGCAGCGTCAGGCCACTAAGGACGCTGGCCGTATTGCTGGCCTTGACGTGAAGCGTATCATTAACGAGCCAACTGCAGCTGCATTGGCTTATGGACTTGATAAGAGCCGCGGTGATTCTACCATTGCTGTGTACGACCTAGGTGGTGGTACTTTTGATATTTCAATTATTGAAATTGCCGACGTCGATGGTGAAACGCAGTTTGAAGTATTAGCAACCAATGGCGACACATTTTTGGGTGGTGAAGATTTCGACCTGCGCTTAATAGAGTTCTTGGCTGCGGAATTTAAGAAAGAGTCTGGCATTGATCTGCATAATGACCCTTTGGCCCTGCAGCGTCTTAAAGAAGCAGCAGAAAAAGCCAAGGTTGAATTGTCTAGTTCAAGTCAGACAGATGTTAACCTGCCTTACATTACTGCAGATGCATCTGGCCCTAAGCACTTAAACGTAAAAATCTCTCGGGCTAAATTAGAGTCTTTGGTTGAAGATTTGGTTTCTGGTACGTTAAAGCCCTGTGCCCAAGCGCTTAAAGATGCGGGCATAGATGCTAGTGAGATTAATGAAGTTATTATGGTGGGTGGCCAGAGTCGCATGCCTTTAGTGCAAACTGAAGTCACCAGCTTCTTCGGTAAAGAGCCACGTAAAGACGTGAACCCTGACGAAGCTGTAGCCATGGGTGCAGCCATCCAAGGTGGCGTATTGGCAGGCGACGTGACCGATGTGTTGTTACTAGACGTGACGCCTTTGACTTTAGGTATTGAAACCATGGGTGGCGTCATGACTTCGGTCATCGACAGGAACACCACTATTCCAACCAAAAAATCGCAGGTATTCTCTACGGCAGACGATAATCAGGCAGCGGTTACTATCCACGTGTGCCAAGGTGAGCGTAAGCAAGCCACGCAGAATAAGTCTTTAGGGCGTTTTGATCTGAGCGATATTCCTCCAGCGCCGCGTGGCATGCCACAAATTGAAGTGAGCTTCGACATTGACGCTAACGGAATCTTGAATGTGTCTGCTAAAGACAAAGGTACCGGTAAAGAGCAGTCCATCATCATTAAAGCGTCCTCTGGCTTGAGCGATGAAGAAATTGAACAAATGGTACAAGATGCTGAGGCGAATGCTGCAGAAGACCAAAAGTTTGAAGAAATGGTGCAGGCTCGCAATACAGCCGATGGCATGGTTCACTCGTCAAAGAAGATGATTGAAGAAGCAGGTGACAAAGTCACAGACGAAGAAAAGGCGGCTATGCAAACAGCCATTGATGCGCTCGAAGAAGCCTTAAAAGGTGAAGACAAAGAAGCTATCGAAACTGCAACTGCTGCTTTAACGGAAGCCTCAGCTGCTATTGCTCAAAAAATGTATGCTGAAGATGCGGCAGCTCAAGGTGATGCCGAAGCTTCAGGAGACGCGGGTGCAGATGATGCAGTTGATGCAGAGTTTGAGGAAGTGAAAGATGAAGCTAAAGATGAAGACAAAAAGTAAGCGTATACGCCTGCTAGTGCCTCTTGGTTAAGGCGCAATTTTATAACGCGGGGCTTATGCCCTGCGTTCTTGTATCTGCTTCTAGTGGTAAAAATACATCAGAAGCTCAGTGGAATAACTATGTCTAAACGCGATTTTTACGAAGTTCTTGGCGTGGCCAAAGGCACCGATAAAAAAGAAATTAAAAAAGCTTTTCGCCGCATGGCGATGAAGTATCACCCTGATCGTAATCCGGGCGATAAGGCTGCAGAAGCGAGTTTTAAAGAAGTGAACGAAGCTTACGAGATACTTTCAGACGACCAAAAGAAAGGCGCCTATGATCAATATGGTCATGCGGGTGTTGATCCCAATGCTCGAGGCGGCGCTGGCGCGGGTTTTGGTGATGTATTTGGTGATATGTTTGGTGACATTTTTGGTGGCGCCGGAGGTGGTGGCCGATCCAGTGTGCAGCGTGGTTCTGACCTGCGTTACACCATGGATTTGAACCTTGAGCAGGCCGTGCGTGGCACTACAGAAGAAATTCGTATACCGACGCAAGTTGAGTGTAAACCCTGTGATGGTTCTGGTGCTAAACCTGGTACCAGCAGTAAGACCTGTAGCACCTGTAATGGCCAAGGGCAAGTGCGCATGCAGCAAGGTTTTTTCTCGGTGCAGCAAGCCTGCCCAACTTGTCATGGCAACGGTAAGGTGATTAGTAGCCCCTGTGGTTCTTGTCATGGTGAAGGCCGAGTGCAGGAATATAAAACCCTGTCAGTTAAAATCCCACCTGGTGTGGATACGGGTGATCGTATTCGTTTAACAGGCGAAGGCGAAGCTGGCGGTCATGGGGGCCCAAGTGGCGACCTATATGTGCAAGTGTCTGTGCGAGAGCATAAGATATTCACCCGCGATGGCAAAAATTTATACTGTGAGGTCCCTATTAGTTTTACCGATGCGGCTTTGGGTGGCGAAATTGAAGTGCCAACATTAGATGGCCGTGTTAAGTTAAAAATTCCTGAAGGTGCTCAAAGTGGTAAAATGTTCCGCTTGCGTGGTAAGGGCGTAACTCAAGTGCGGGGGGGTGGTCAAGGCGACCTCATGTGCCGTGTGGCTGTTGAAACGCCGGTGCATCTAAACAAAGAGCAAAAAGACTTATTGCGCAAATTCCATGACACAATGGAAGCAACTAAAGGTAAGCATTCACCTAAAAAATCGTCTTGGTTTGAAGGTGTGAAAAATTTCTTTGAGGATGGCTAGTGGCGTGAAAGCCTTGTAACATCGTTGGCCTGAGTCTGACATGGGTCATGTTCAATATTGTCTAGCAAGGCGCAGGGGTAAAATATGACACGAATCGCAGTAATGGGTGCCGCTGGGCGCATGGGTAAGGTGCTCATTGAAGCTGTGCATCAGGCTCCTGATGTGAGTCTGGGTGCTGCCATTGTGTCGCCTAATAGCAGTTTGTCGGGCGTCGATGCGGGTGAGTTGATCGGCGTGGGTAAGTTAGGTGTTCATCTTAAAAATTCCATAGCTGCGGCTGCCGATGATTTTGATGTGCTCATCGACTTTACTAACCCAGACCTAACCTTAGCCAATCTTGCTGAATGTGTGCGCCTTAAAAAAGCCATGGTCATTGGTACTACCGGCTTAAGTAGTGAGCAAAAACAAATCCTATCTGATCAAGCGCACCATACCGCAGTGGTGTTTGCGCCTAACATGAGCGTGGGCATTAACTTGCTGCTTGATATTCTGCATCGAGCAGCCAGTGTGCTGCAAGAAGGCTACGACGTGGAAATTATAGAAACTCACCATCGCCATAAAGTCGACGCCCCATCGGGTACGGCGTTACGTTTAGGTGAAGTGGTCGCTGATGCCATGGGTCGTAACCTAGAAGAATGTGCGGTTTATGGCCGTCAAGGTATGACTGGGCCCCGAAAGGCCAATGAAATTGGCTTTGAAACCATTCGTGCCGGTGATGTAGTAGGCGATCACACAGTGCTGTTCGCCAGTGAAGGTGAGCGCATTGAAATTACCCACAAAGCCAGCAGTCGCATG
>DDCR01000014.1:10506-29362 GCA_002335115.1 Oceanospirillaceae bacterium UBA2001 | reverse complement strand
AAACACCGCTTATCAAACGTGCCATTTTGACCTAAACGACGCTACTATAATGAGAGGCGTCTAACACCTACAAAGAGGAAGCCTGATGGGAGCCACATCAAACCAGCAACACCCAGAATTAGCAGACACTCCCGCCCTCATTAGCCATTTGTTAGACCAAATCAATCAACTTATTAACACCCAAGCTCTTGATCAACCTCTGGTTATTGGCATCCATACGGGTGGAGTCTGGCTGGCGAAGGCAATCGCTGAACATCTTCAAGCACCTTTGGGTCAACTAGATATTGCTTTCTATCGAGATGATTTCTCGAAAAATGGTCTTCATCCCCAAGTGAGTCCCTCTTCCCTACCTTTCAGCATTAATGACCGTCACTTGTTACTTGTTGATGACGTGTTGATGAGTGGCCGCACAGTCCGCGCGGCGATGAATGAACTGTTTGACTTTGGCCGACCAGCCAGCATAAAACTGGTGACATTATGCAGCGTAAACCAACGTGAATTGCCCATTCAAGCCGATGTTTGCGCCCTAGCCTTAGATTTAGAAGCAGGACAGTACCTGCAACTTGATGGCCCTGAAAATTTAAAATTATCTATTATTGAGCAAGCCAATCATGAATAATTTAGCAAAATTGCAGCTCACCAAAAGTGGTGAATTACGCCACTTTTTAACCCCAGAGGGGCTAGATCGGATCATGTTAGAACGCATTTTAGACACTGCGGATTCATTTGTAGTGGTGGGTAATCAAGAGGTAAAAAAGGTGCCTCTCTTGCGTGGTCGGACAGTGGTGAACTTGTTTTTTGAAAACTCTACTCGTACCCGTAGCACTTTTGAACTAGCCGCCCAACGCTTGTCAGCCGACGTACTCACCTTAGACATAAAAACGTCAGCTGCCAGCAAAGGCGAAAGTCTGCTCGACACCCTACAAAACTTGCGTGCCATGCACAGTGACATGTTTGTCGTGCGGCACAGTGATTCTGGGGCAGCTCATTTTATCGCAGAGCAAGTAACTCCAGATGTGGCCATTATTAATGCTGGCGACGGACGCCATGCCCACCCAACTCAAGCCATGCTTGACATGCTCACTATTCGCCGCCATAAAGGATCTTTCGAACCGCTCTCTGTAGCTATTGTAGGGGACATTCTTCATTCCCGAGTGGCTCGCGATCAGATCCATGCTTTGAAGACCTTAGGCTGCACCGACATCCGTCTGGTTGCTCCTCACACGCTTATGCCCTATGCGATTGAGAGCATGGGCGTCACCACCCATAGCAGCATGGACAGTGGGATCAATAACGTCGATGTTGTGATCATGCTCCGGTTACAGACAGAGCGTATGGCTTCTGCTTTTTTACCCTCTGCAGGTGAGTACTTTCGTTTATATGGCCTCACTAAAGAACGTTTGTCCCAAGCCAAACCTGATGCCATAGTGATGCATCCGGGGCCTATCAATCGTGGTATTGAAATTGAATCTGCGGTCGCAGATGGCCCTCAATCTATGATTCTAAATCAAGTAGGGTATGGCATTGCCCTGCGCATGGCAGTCATGTCCATGGCCATGAGTGGTCAAATGCAGCAACGCCAAACTGAGGCCAAACAAGCATCTAGCCCAACAGGAGAGCTGCATATATGAGCATGATCATTCGTGGCGCACGCCTTATTGATCCAAGTAAACAACTGGATCAAGTCTCAGATATGCACGTTCAAGGCGGTCGCATAAAAAGTATAGGCCACCTTGCTGAGCAAAGTTCAGATCTTGAAATTGATGCTACAGGGTTGATTTTAAGCCCTAGCTTTTTAGACCTGCATACCTGCCTAAGGGACCTTAATCAAATCCAAAAAGGCACCATTGCCAGTGAAACTCAAGCTGCGGCCAGCGCTGGTTTTACGCATTTATGCCCCAGTCCAGATACCCAACCCTGCAGTGATTCTGGCTCTGTAATCAGCTTAATTAAAAGCAAGGCTGCAGCTGCAGGGTTTTGTGAATTACTACCAGTAGCCGCCCTTACTCAAGACTTAAAGGGCTCTCAACTGAGTAATATGGAAGCTCTTGCACAAGCCGGATGTATTGGTTTTAGCAACGCAGGTTACGACATAGACAATAATACCGTGTTGTTACGATGTTACGAATATGCGGCTACCTTTGGGCTTAAAGTGCTAGTGCAAGCCCAAGATCGACAACTGGGTGATGGCCACATGCACGCGGGTGCCACCGCTACCCGGATGGGCTTAGATGGCATACTTGTGATTGCAGAAACTCTGTCTATCAGCCGACATTTGCAATTTATGCAACACACCGGTGTCAGTGGTCATTTCAATCAACTCACAAGTGCCGCAGGAGTTGACCTCATCCGTCAAGCCAAGGCACAAGGCATGGATGTCACTGCAGACGTAGGCATAGCGCATTTATGCTTTACTGATACTGCCATCGAGGGTTATCAAAGCCAATACCATGTGCAGCCGCCATTGCGCGAGGGGTCAGACCGTAAAGCGCTTTTAATAGGCATTGAAGACGGCACCTTGGACGCAATCTGTTCAGCCCACCAGCCCCATGAATCTGCTGCAAAGTGCGCACCTTTTGCTGCTACAGCAACAGGCATGGCTATGTATGATATGTTAGTTCCTCTGATTCAAAAACTAGTACACACAGGTGATTTGACCTGGCCTGCAGCGATTCGAGCCTTGAGTTGCAACAGTACCAAGATTGCGGTTGGCACAAGCACAAGTCTTACTATCGGTGAAGCAGCTAACCTGACCTTAATCGATCCCTCTCATGAGTGGACCTTGGATGCGTCTAGTCAACTCAGCCGAGGTACCAATCAAGCTCTCGCCCAACAAAAACTCAAAGGGCGAGTCCAATTAACCCTAAAGGATGGCTTAGTCACTTACAAAAGATAACGTAGAATTACAATAGAAAACATATAATTGCCTTTTTTATCTATTTAAATCTAGTAATTTTGATAATAATAGTCGCGTTATCATTTTAAGCGAAAAAACACACATGAGTATCATCGATCTTTCAACCGTGTCTGAACTCACCACTCGTCAGGCTGCTACCCTTCTAAATGTGTCTGTGCGAACCGTTCAACTGTGGGTAGAAAGTGGTGTTTTACAAGCGTGGAAAACAGCAGGTGGTCATCGCCGTATTAGTGTCGGGTCTATCCAACAATTACTCGACGAAAAGCAAGATAAACAAACTCCTATTCGCAGACCCAATACCAAAGGCCCTGTGACAGTGCTTATTGTAGACGACGATAAAGACACCTTATTATTATATAAGATGCTCATTAATAATTGGTTCCCAAGTCTTCAGGTAGAAACTGCCGAAGATGGCATTGACGCGTTGGTTAAAATTGGTACATTCAAACCTACGGTGGTGATTACTGATTTACAAATGCCACAATTGGATGGCTTTGCTATTATTGAACGCCTACATAATGATGCCCAATATGACTATCTTACAGCCATCGTGGTGACGGGTATGGGCGCAGCCGAAGTCACTGCCAGTAATTTACCCAATAGTGTGCCCGTATTGCACAAACCCATTCCAGTAGAAGAATTAAAGGAATTGGTGCTGCAGGCCGTTAAAGACTAACCTTAGTGCCAACATAAAAGGATATGGTGTTTATGGATAGTAACGATTGGACTATTTATAATGGCCTTATACCTGCTATTGAATACGACCCTGTAACACAGCACATTGTTTTTAATGCTGCTTTGTTACAGTTGTTTAACCTGCCATCTCATACCCACCTGCCTCAGTTTTTAGAAGTGATTACGCCCTTGCTCTGGCAGCAAGTTTGTCAATTAAAACATGGCCAAAGCAAACTCATTGCCTGGCCTATCGAGGCTCTCAAGCCCAGCCGTTGGCTGCTTTGGACGGCAATACACAACCCCAAAGTAAGTGCTAGTCTGTTCTTCCAAATTACTGATCAAACGGCTCTTGGACGCACAATGAGTCATTGGCAGCAGCAGTCACAATTAGCCATCATTGGTCAAGCCACCAACGGTATTTGCCATGAGGTCAACCAACCACTCAATGCTATGCGACTACGTATATATGGCTTGCAAGCAATGCTCCAAAGCGGTGGTATAGATGGTATTGATACCCACCTAACAGAGCTTGATAACCAAGTTGGCCGCTGTGCAAAAACCCTTAGCAACATGCGGGAGATGCTGGGTCACCAGTCTTTAAACCTGACAACTTTTGATGCTGCAACCAGTATTGACCGCATCATACAATTGCTCAAACATCAGCTTGACCTGCAGCAAGTTAACCTCATTAGCAACCATAATCACTCTCACGCCCACTCTAAGTTTTTAGTATTTGGCCAAGCCCAACGCCTAGAACAAGTGCTTATTAATCTAATTAATAATGCCCGCGATGCCCTGCTGGAGCAACCACCTAAAGATGAAACTGCGCTCATCAGCTTGAGCCTTGCATTAGAAGATAATCAAGGTATTGATGGCGTTAAAATTAAGGTCACAGATAATGGTCCGGGCATCCCTTTAGAACTGCAAGAAAAAGTATTTGAAGCCTATTACACCAGCAAGGGTGAGCATCAAGGCACAGGATTAGGTTTAGCCATATGCAAAGATTTGATGTGTGACTTAGGTGGCCACTTGAGTTTAGGGTCAAGCCCTGGCTCAACTGTCTTTAGCTTGTGGCTGCCTGCAATAGGGAGCCAAGAGCCCTTAAGGCAGTAATGAACATTCTAATAATGGTCAATAAAGTGGTAGACTCTGCCTTGGTCTATTGGCTTCAAAGCCAAGGCCATACGACCCATTCAGGTGCAACCATAACGTGCCAAAAACTAGTACTGGATTATGCCAACTTGCAACCCTACCTGTGGTCTCGACAACCTCTCCCAAGCCACTGGCCCTCACCTGAACACTGGTTATTATTAGATGCCTACCTCCAACACACGCAACTGATCGCTGCGATGCACTTGGGCTGCAGACATATTAGCCTAGCTCCCATACAGGCAGTGCACTTAGGCCAATGGCTAAACACACAACCGCAGATTGAAGACTTAGCCTGCACGTGGCCCGATGCTCATGGGCCCCAGAGCGATATAGACACCATGCTGTTGCCTTTTATTCAATTGATTATGCAAGGACTATGGTCTGAAGCACAGCAACTGGCGGCCACTGAGGCGATGTCATGGCGCAACCTTGCCTTACAGTCTAGCCAATATCAAAGGCTCAATAAAACTCACAAATTAGACACCATCGGATTTGCACAGTTGGCTTACCACACGTTAGCGGGTGAACGTTGGCTGCAACAACATGCGCGTCCAAAAGCTGCTTTAATAGCCCGCCAGCATCATGAACATTGGGACGGTAGCGGTTACCCCATGTCTATTGCTGGACCCGATATATGTTTAGAGGCACGCTTGGCCAAACTTTATGACAGCTACTTAGGACTCAGAAAAGCCAAGACTTATGCCCAAGCCAATGACCATGCTACCAGTGTCAATAAGCTCACCTATGGCGATGGTTATTTGCAGCCTAGTCAATTCGACCCACAATTATTAGAACGCTTTTTAAATGCCCAACAAGCCATTGCCACCCTCTACAGTCTCAGCGACTTAGCCAACTGACCTAAGTTGATAGGACTCAAGGGTGGGCGCACAGATAAAGGCTCTACCTCTGCCATGGGTCGTTGCTGGGTTTGGGCCACTAAATGACTTAAATTAAGTCCGCACTGACGTCCTTGGCAAGCCCCCATGCCTGCCCGGGTGAATCGTTTCAGTTGATTTACTCCAGCACAGCCACTATTCACGATGCTCCTAATCGTTTTTGCATTCACCTGTTCACACCGACATACAATGGTCTGATCTGCAGGTTTAGAAAGCCATTCGGCAGGCCGGTATAGGCGATCTACTAACCCCCTCGCCCAACGTAATTGTTTAACTCTAAAACGCAGCCATGAGTAAACCCATTTTTTATGCCACGGACTGACTACTGGAGTATTGAAGACTCTGCCCATACCAGCTACTCGGCCTTCTATTTGAGCCAAGAGGGCTCCGCCAATGCTACCTCCATCTCCAGCAACCTGTACGCCAGGGATGGACGTATAACCCATGACATCAGCTTTTATCTGCCAGCATTGCTGCCGCTCATTCCACACCATTGCGCACCTTAACATTTGTGCCATTTGGGTTTGAGCAATAATTCCTTGATGCAACATCACCAATTTACAATCAATGTTATAAACTCTGTCAGACACTGTATACTTTACTCCTGATACCTGCTCATCACCCATAACCTCTAGGTGCGACACGCCGCTAATGTAAGGTATTTTGATACGCTGCACTAAGGTTAACCAAAGGCCTTTAAATAATTCCATTGGATTGGTTAAACCTGCCACTAACCAAGGTATGGCATACCAATAGTTAGATTTTGGTGTGGTGTCAAGAATGGCCTTAATAGCTACGCCTGCGACTCGATACTGCTGTGCCAGCAGGAGTAATAAGGGTCCAGAGCCAACTAAAACAACTTCTTTAGGCATTAAGGCTGAAGACTTTAGGAGAATCTGTCCTGCCCCAGCAGTCAGGACCCCAGGCTTGTGCCAACCTGTTATGGCCATGGGCCTTTCCATGGCCCCATGAGCTAATAACAAATGACTTGTAAGAAAGCTTTTTGTTTCTCCTGCGACGATGGCTGCCACCAAAAATCCCTTTGTATGAGTCTCTATATGCCAGACTTGAACTGAACTTTGGTAGTCGCAGTTAGCCGCCATAAAGCACTCTAAAAGTGGTTTACCTGCCCCATAATTTGAACCCAATACGCTAGTTTGCTGCTTATCTGCATGGCCTAAATTTCTATAAATCTGACCACCAGCACTGCTAGCTTGGTCTAATACGAGCACTGATAAGCCAGCATTACTCGTTTCTATTGCAGCAGCCATACCCGCAGGCCCAGCACCGATCACTAAATAATCATAAATTTGGGCCATTAGTTTACCCCTGCCAGCGCAGTATTAATGCTCATATTGGGTGTGATTTGTGTTAGACAGGCCCTTTTATTAGCCTGTCCATCAATGGCTACAAGGCATTCAAAACAGAACCCTGCATGACAATATGACCCTCTAAGCTCACCACTCACAGGGTGTTGACGGTTAGCAAGATGCCCTAAATAGAGCAAGGCAGCAGCAACACTGAGCTGTTCAGGCACTTGGCATGCAACCCCATTCACAATGATGGGGCATTGGTGCGCATCATCAAGTAAATGATTAAATAGAAAATCGCTCATTACTCATGGCCTCTATAAGATTTAGGGGGTCTTCATTAAGAGAATTTAATAACCAATTAGATAGGGGCCCTGCATGAGCTGCCGCAAGCGTAACGCCACTATGACAACATACGCCAAAAGCCCCTTTATATTGTTTGGATTGTTGATAAATGGGAGCCCCATCAGGCGACATCACCCGCAAAGCTCCCCAACTTCGAACCAATTTCAAATTGGATAAGTTAGGTAGAACAGCCACCGCCTCTTCAGCAATTGAGCTCATTATGTCAAGGCTGGAGCGGTCATCTAAACCCAGATGTTCGGATGAGCCACCGACCTGAATTGTGCCTTCGGCAGTTTGAAGTAGTTGGGGAGAAGCGTAATTGAGCATGCCCAAATCTGTGCGCTCAGTAATTAATATTTGGCCTTTAACAGGCCTCACAGGAAGGTGCATTGCGAGCTGCTTACCCAAACGCTGGTTATCTAAACCCGCACAAAGTAGGATTTTTTTACCCACAAAACCCGCCGCTTTGAAGCCATGCCCAAGCGCTTCGATGGTGTCAACTCTGCACGAAGACTGATAATCTACGCCACATAATTGGCTGGCTTTTTGTAGTGCCAAGAGCAAATATAAAGGATTAACTTGACCATCTTGTGGACTATATATTGCTCCTACTACGGCTTCACCGAGACCCGGTTGCAACGCCAATGTAGCCTCTCGATTAAGAACATTATAATGAAAAGCACCCTGAGTGTGATCTGCTATAGCAGCCATCTCTTCACTCAAGGTATCAAGGTGACTTTGGCTTAGGGCAAACTCCAACCCTCCCTGCCTTTGATAACCTAAGTCAATTTGACTTTGGAAGCTCAACTGCTGGGCAAACTGAGGCCATAGGTCGGCTCCTTGAAGACTCCAGTTAGCATAGGCAGGAAAATTGTGGCCTTTTCCTTGTACCCAAATGAGCCCAAAATTACCCACAGATGCACGATAGTCTGTGTCAGATCCATCGAGCACTAAAATACGTAATTGTGGTTGTTTTTGAATTAAACCATAGGCAATCGATGCCCCAACTAAACCGCCACCAACGATGATCCAGTCGTAAGCAGGTGACAAAGGCTTAACGGGCTTCAACGACCACTCTTTCTTGTAAGTGCCCGCTCATGCGTTTTTCCCACACTCGAAACAGATACACCAGTGCATAAGTCATGATCAGGTACATAGCCGCAGCTGTGAGATAAAACTCATACACAGCAAAGGTCTTGGAAATCAATTGGCGAGAAATTCCAGTTAGGTCCAAAATAGTAATGGTGGACACCAAAGACGTCGCTTGTAATAAAAAGATCACTTCATTGCCATAGGCAGGCAGGCCAATGCGAAAAGCCTTGGGTAAGGTAATACGGCGAAATAATAGCAAGCCTGACATGCCACACGCACGACCCGCTTCAATGTCATTACGTGGCACAGCTGTAATGGCACCGCGAAAAATTTCTGCTGAATAAGCGGCGGTATTTAACACTAATGCTAAAATGCCACAGAACCATGGATCCCGAAAGAAGCCCCACAGGCCCAAGTCAGTGAGTTCGAGTCGGAACTGGCCACTGCCATAATAAATCAAAAATATTTGCACCAACAAGGGGGTGCCTCGAAAGTACAATACAAAGACATAGGCGGGTGAAGCAATGAAAGGGTTTTTAGCTAGCCGAGCCAGAGCAAGGGGAATAGCCGCAACTAAGCCAATCACCAGGCTGACTGATGTAATCCATAAGGTGACCCATGCACCTTCCAACATGATCGGTAAATACTGCCAGACAATAGAAAAGTCCATTAACGCATTACTCCCTTATTAGCCCATGTTTCAGCGCGTTTTTGCGCCATCATCGAGACCAAGGTAATGCCTAAATAAATAAACGATGCCAACAAGTAAAAGGTGAAAGGTTCATGGGTCGCATTAGACGCAATTTTAGTTTTGCGCATCAATTCATCCAGCTGAATGATTGAAATAAGCGCCGTGGCTTTGATTAACACCATCCACACGTTACCCAAACCGGGTAAGGCAAAACGCATAGCTTGCGGCAACAAAATACGTTTGAATACCCCAGAACGGCTCATACCTATAGCCCGAGCAGCTTCAGCCTGACCCTTAGGAATCGATTGAAAAGCACCCCGCAAAACCTCAGTGGCGAAGGCCCCATAAATAAATCCAATGGTAATGGTGCCAGCAATAAAGGGATTAATATCAACGCGGATGTCATAACCCATGCGAGTCGCAATAGATTGAATGAGGGTTGGGGTACCAAAGTACACCAACAGCAATAAAATAAGTTCAGGCACACCACGCACGACGGTAGTGTAAGTATTGGCTGCCAAATTGGCCCACCAATTATGACTCAGCTTGCCCCAACTGCCTAACAACCCAAGCAACACTGCAACCACCATGGCACAGAGGCCTACAGCGATGGTTAATTGTAACCCGTCAAATAAGAGCCAGCCGTAGCCGTGCAAATCTAACATAAATATGACTGCCTAGAAATTAATAAGGGTGGCTAAAACCACCCTTATTAGTGGCTCAATTAGCCACCATAAACACTAAAACCAAACCACTTATTACTAATTTTTTCATAAGTGCCATCGGCTAGGATTTGCGCAAGGGCTTTGTTCATGCGGTCACGCAGCTCTGTGTCTTCTTTACGCACGCCCACGCCAGCGCCGAGACCGAAGTATTTAGTGTCCGCAATGTCTGCACCGAAGAATTCACCTTTAATGCCTGAAGCCTTCATCATTTCATCACCCACGATGACGTCCACAAATAATAGGTCAACACGGCCAGCAGCAAAGTCTAGATTCGCTTCTTCTTGAGCACCATAAGTTCGGATTTCAAGGATATCGCCAAACTCACCACGCAGGTAGTTTTCTTGCACCGTAGAACTTTGAACACCCACAATCATGCCAGAAGTAGGTTTAGTTGAAGAACCCGCCGCCCGAATGAAACGGTTAGGCGTATTGTAGTACTTATTAGTGAAGTCAATCTTTTGCTTGCGCTCTTCCGTGATCGACATAGACGCAAGGATCGTGTCAAACTTCTTGGCTAACAGGGCAGGAATGATACCATCCCAGTCAGACGTGACCCACTTACAATCAGCCTTCATAGCCGAACACAGTGCATCGCCTACTTCAATGTCAAAACCAATGAGGTTGTTGTCACTGTCGTAGTAGTTATATGGAGGGTAAGCACCTTCAGTACCCATCAAAATAGTATCTGACGCAACAGCGCCCAAAGACATCGCTAACGCGCCCGCAGTTAGTGCAGCAGCAACTAGTTTTTTCATAAGAACCTCATCGTTCGTTTAGTGTGGTTATGGTTAGCCAAAATAGGCTAGTTTTAATAGCTCGACGCCAAAAACTGACGGCATCGGTCTGATTTCGGATTTTGAAACACTTCTTCAGGTGTACCTTCTTCTTCAATCATACCTTCATGGAGAAAAATAACTTTAGAGGACACTTCCCGTGCAAAGGTCATTTCATGGGTCACAACAATCATGGTGCGTCCTTCTGCTGCCAGTTGACGCATGACTCTGAGTACTTCACCCACTAACTCAGGATCTAAGGCAGAAGTAGGCTCATCAAACAACATTACTTCGGGGTCCATGGCTAGGGCACGGGCAATCGCAGCTCGTTGTTGTTGGCCACCTGATAAATGATCTGGGTATTGATGCGCCTTGTCAGCAATGCCTACTTTTTCTAACAACTGCATCGCCTTAGCATGGGCTTCAGTTTTAGAGTGGCCAAGCACGTGCACTGGTGCTTCCATGATATTTTCTACAATAGTCATATGGCTCCAAAGATTAAAACTTTGGAACACCATTCCCAGTTTGGTACGAATACGATCGACTTGTTTTTGGTCAGCCGCTACACGATTGCCTTTACTGTCAGTCTTCATTTCCATCAACTCGCCATTAACTCGGACTTCACCCTTACTGGGGGTCTCCAACAAGTTAATACAGCGCAAAAAAGTACTTTTCCCAGAGCCACTGGCTCCGATTAAAGAAATCACATCACCTTTATTCGCTTGCAAAGACATACCTTTAATGACGTCGTTTTCATTAAAGCTTTTATGTAAATCTGTAATAGACAGGGCTAGGGTCATGTTTTGTTCAAACTCTGAGAAGGGATGTTAAAAACCAAAACTGTGGGCTATGATATTGACTAATACCCTCAATCTCAAGTTATTCGTTTGGTTGATGTCTAGGGGGTCGCTGTTTATCAACTTTTAGTGCTTAAATAGCAACTTAGAACCATTTCATCACCCTATGAGATAGCTGCTAGAATTGTTAACATGTCCGTTATCAATTACTAGCACCCTGTTCTGGGCTTACTTATGACCTCTTCCCCTTCTCAACAGACTATTCCAGAGGCGCTAATCCGCACCCAGCAACGCATCAATGAAGCTTGCAAAGCAGTTCAACGCAGCCCAAATGAGGTCACACTAATGGCCGTCAGCAAGACCAAACCCTCGAGTGATGTGATGGCAGCTTATGATCATGGCCAGCGCCATTTTGGCGAAAATTATCTGCAAGATGCATTAAATAAAATTGAACACTGCTCCCATGATGATATTGAATGGCATTTTATTGGTGCTATTCAAAGTAATAAAACTAAAACCATCGCTGCCCAGTTTGATTGGGTTCATACCTTAGATCGTCAAAAAATCGCCCAACGTTTAAGTCAACATAGGCCACCTCATTTACCACCATTAAAAGTACTCATCCAAGTTAATATCAGCAACGAAAACAATAAAAGTGGTGTCACACTTGAAGCATTAGATGCATTAGTAGACCAAGTATCGCAATTACCTAATTTGTTATTATGTGGATTGATGTGTATACCTGCGGCAGATCAAAGTGAATCGGTGCAGCACGAAGCATTTAATAAAATGGCAGCAGCCCGAGACCAACTTAATCATCACTACCCCAGCATACAACACCTCTCTATGGGCATGTCTGGCGACCTCAGTAGCGCCATTGCTTGTGGATCGACCATGGTAAGGATTGGTACAGATATCTTTGGGTCGCGCAATCCTGCCCCCGCTCCCACATCATAACGACAAGGACAAGACCATGCCACAGACTCCCCATATCGCATTTATCGGTGCCGGCAACATGGCCCAAGCCATTATTAAAGGTATGCTTGCAGCAGGATATCCACCTAATAAAATTTGTGCCAGTGGACGTACCCAAGCTAAGTTAGATCAGTTAACTGCAGATACAGGGATCCACACCAGCACTGATAATTTGTCTCTTTGTGATCAGGCTGACGTTATTGTATTGGGCGTAAAGCCCCACATGATGGGCGATTTGCTAAAGAGTATTGCCCCTGCAATAGACCCCTCCAAACACCTTATCGTGTCTGTGGCGGCTGGCATTTTAGCAGGCAGTATTGATTCTTGGTTAGGCCAAACAACACCCATCGTGCGCTGCATGCCGAATACGCCATCGTTGGTCGGCAAAGGGGCTGCAGGCTTGTTTGCAACCGCGGGAGTTTCCCCAGCACAAAAACACACAGCCAGCACTATTATGCAATCTGTCGGCTTAGCCTTATGGGTGGAGACAGAGGCTCACATTGACGCGGTCACTGCAGTTTCAGGAAGTGGGCCTGCGTATTATTTTTTGATGATGGAAGCCATGATTGCAGGTGCGGAAGAATTGGGATTAAGCCATGATGTGGCACAGCAACTCGTATTGCAGACCGCCGTTGGAGCAGCTCAAATGGCCCAAGAAAGCCAACAAACACCAGCCCAGTTGCGGCTTGCTGTCACTTCACCCAAAGGCACCACAGAACAAGCCATTGATACCTTTAATAAGGGTGACTTTAGTCAGCTTTGTAGTCAAGCTATGGCAGCTGCTCATCATCGATCTGAAGAATTGGCGCAATTATTTAAGGCCTAACTTCGATCGACCATAGCAATATTGCCTAGTTTACCGATACTCGTTAACGCATTAAATATGCACTTTAATCAAAATTTAATGGGAAAAACACCTATGATGGCCCTTTCATTACCGAACGACTGGTTAGATCTAGGTCTAGCTAATTTGATCAACATCCCCGTGGGGATCGTTATATTCTTTCTCGGCCGTTGGATGGCAAACCTCTTTGCAGGCATGGTTAAACGTATACTCGTGGCCCGCAAAACCGATGCCCCTTTGCGTGATTTCCTTGTCACTATCGTTCGCGTTACCTTAACTTTTGGAGCATTGATCGCTGCGTTAGAATTTTTAGGTTTTGATACCACGGTGCTAGTCACTGTTTTTGCCGCTGCGAGTTTAGCCATTGGCTTAGCAGTAAAAGACACCCTAAGTAACTTTGCCGCTGGGGTCATGCTTATTGTATTTAAACCGTTTACTATTGGAGACTTTATTGAAGCTGCTGGTGTAGCTGGCGTCGTTGAAAGTATAGGCATTTTTTCTTGCTACATGAAAACGGGAGACAATCGCGTTATTATTGTGCCCAACAGCCATATTTATGGAGATGTGATTATTAATGCGTCTGCTAAACCCACGCGTCGCATCGATCTTACTATTGGGGTTGGTTATAATGATGACTTACAGAAGTCTGAACAACTATTGTTGCAATGCATTGCTGCTGACGAGCGTATTTTATCTGAACCAGAGGCCCTAGTCGCTGTGACCGAACTTGCAGACAGCAGTGTTAACTTTGTGGTTCGCCCATGGGTCAATGCAGCTGACTACTGGGATGTAAGGTGGCACCTTATTCGGCAAATTAAACTCACCTTTGACGCCGAGGGCATTTCTATACCCTACCCACAGCAAGACATTCATTTGCATCAAGTCCCAAAGACCTAATCAAACGGTCATATTCAGTAACCCTAGCCCATCTAAAAGGCTAGGGTTACTGAATATAACGCAAGCACAAACGACCTTAAGCCAGTTTTTTATACTTCACACGCGTAGGTTGGTGATCTTTACCTGTGCGGCTGCGATAGTCTTCGGCATATTCTGAGTAATTACCCTCAAAAAAAGATGCCTTAGAATCACCCTCGTAAGCCAATGTGTGAGTGCATACACGATCTAGAAACCAACGATCGTGAGAGATGACGATGGCTGCTCCTGGAAAGGCTAATAAGGCTTCCTCTAGGGCTCGCAAAGTTTCTACATCTAAATCGTTGGTGGGTTCGTCTAACAACAGCACGTTGCCACCCTGTTTAAGTAACTTAGCTAGATGAAGGCGGTTGCGTTCGCCACCTGAAAGGTCTTTCACAAACTTTTGTTGATCGTTGCCCTTAAAATTAAAGCGACCAGCATAAGCCCGCGAAGGCACCTGATAATTGCCTACGGTAATGATGTCATTGCCATCAGATAATTCCTCCCATACCGTTTTAGTGCCATCTAACTCACGCATTTGGTCGACGTGAGCTAATTCAACCGTGTCACCAATTTCTATCCGACCTGAGTCAGGTTGCTCAGTGCCTGTAAGCATCTTGAACAAAGTTGATTTACCCGCACCGTTGCCGCCAACAACTCCCACAATAGCACCTTGGGGCATGCTAAATTCTAGGCCTTCAACCAACATTTTATCGCCAAAGGCTTTACTGACGCCCTTCACTTCAATAACTTTGTCACCTAGGCGTGGACCAGGTGGGATATAAATTTCAGAGGTTTCGTTACGCTCTTGAAACTCCCTTGAGTTGAGTTCTTCAAAGCGCGCCAAACGGGCTTTGGATTTAGCCTGACGCCCTTTGGCATTACTGCGTACCCATTCCAATTCTGATTTAACTGCCTTTTCATGGGACGCCTGCTGTCGGCCTTCCTGAATTAAGCGTGCTTCTTTTTGCTCCAACCATGACGAATAATTGCCTTCGTAAGGGATGCCATGACCGCGATCTAGCTCTAATATCCATCCTGCTGCGTTATCCAAGAAATAGCGATCGTGGGTAATAGCCACCACGGTGCCATTATAATCCACCAGAAAGCGTTCAAGCCAAGCCACAGATTCAGCATCCAGATGGTTTGTCGGCTCATCTAGCAACAACATATCCGGTTTGTTCAAAAGTAAACGACACAGGGCTACACGGCGGCGCTCGCCACCCGACAAATGGGCTACATTTTCATCCCAAGCAGGCAAACGTAAGGCTTCAGCAGCCACTTCTAAGGTGCGTTCAAGATTGTGCGCATCACTGGCTTGGATGATATCTTCTAATTTCGCTTGCTCAGCAGCCAGAGCGTCAAAGTCTGCCTCAGGTTCTGCGTAGGCGGCATACACTGCATCTAAAGCAGTTAACGCATTTTTTGCTTCAGCCACAGCTTCCTCAACCACTTCACGCACAGTTTTAGAGTCATCCAGTTTGGGTTCTTGTTCTAGATAACCCACATTAATCCCTGGCTGTGGTCGGGCTTCACCATTAAATTCTGTATCAACACCAGCCATGATGCGCAGTAAGCTTGATTTACCAGAACCATTCAAACCTAAGACACCAATTTTAGCCCCTGGAAAAAAGGACAAAGAGATATTCTTTAAAATTTCACGCTTGGGTGGTACTACTTTTCCAACCCGATTCATCGTATACACAAACTGCGCCATGTGATTTCCTGATTAATTCAAAAATATGTTTTTATTATACCCTGAGACGTCATTAAAAGGGGAAAAGCACAGCCTTAGTATTTTACCATTTAGCCACTTGTGATTTGGTTTTCAGCCCCAAGTTAAGGAGGTACGTTATTTTTTCTTTTATTGATGTTTAAGGAATTTCTGTGTCCACTTCCCATGTTAGCTCCTCCTTGCTACCGACCCCTTATGGTACTTTTGATATGCATGGTTTTGCTGATAGTGAAACCGGTAAAGAACATCTGGCGCTGAGCATGGGTGTACTTAATAATGGTGCTCCTGTGCTAGCGCGTTTGCATTCCGAGTGTTTAACGGGTGATGCCTTATTTAGCATGCGCTGTGATTGTGGTTATCAGCTACAAGAAGCGCTCAAACGCATTGCTAAAGAAGGCCGTGGTGTGGTTTTGTACTTGCGCCAAGAAGGTCGCGGCATTGGTCTACTCAACAAAATTAAAGCCTATAACCTGCAAGACCAAGGCGCAGATACTGTAGAAGCCAACCAGCGTTTAGGCTTTGATGCGGATTTGCGTCATTATGACATGACCAAAGACATGTTAGATCACCTAGGCATCAGGGACGTCATCTTAATGACTAATAATCCCAGAAAAATCAAGGCTCTGACAGACCTTGGTATTGTGGTGACGCAACGCCAAGCCATAGAAGTAGGAGAGAATAGCCATAACACAGACTATCTGGCCACTAAGGCAAGTAAGCTTGACCACTTATTTGGCCAGTAATTGCGCCTGCCATTCGGCTACCTTCGCCACCATTGCAGTGACAGACAAGCCCGTATGGTGCAGCCCCTGATCACGACTTCCATGGGGCAAAGCAGCATCTTCATGGCCTAAACACAGCAACCTGACTTTTGATTCTTGTTGCACTAACCATTCGCTCACCGCCGAACCTGCCCCACCAATACAGCTATGATCCTCTATGGTCACAAAACCCATGTGTTGGTTTAATAGTTGGTGCAGCAGAGCCTCATCTAAGGGTTTAACAAAGCGCATATCAACCAAGGTGGCATCGTATGCCTCTGCCACCACAATTGCCTTATCTAGCAAAGCACCAAAGTTCAATACAGCAATGGCATTAGGCTTAATCGCTGTTTGCAACACCTGACCTTTACCTAACTCGATCGGAGTAACCAAGGGTAGTTCGGCAAAAGCCTCACCCCGAGGGTAACGCACTGCTGCTGGTCCCTGATGATGAAAACCAAAACTGAGCATGGCCGAAGTTTCAGCTGCACTACTTGGCGCCATCACCACCAAATTAGGCAAGCATCGCAAGAAAGCTAGATCATAAGCGCCAGTGTGGGTTGCACCGTCTTCACCGACCACGCCAGCGCGGTCAATAGCGAGCAATATATCCAAATCCTGTAACACAATATCGTGGATCAATTGATCATAACCACGTTGTAAAAAGGTAGAATAAATTGCCACTATAGGTTTAGCGCCTTCGCATGCCATACCAGCAGCTAAAGTTAGTGCGTGTTGCTCGGCTATAGCCACATCAAACAAACGATTCCCATGTTGCTGAGCAAAAGGCTCAAGCCCTGAACCACCAATCATGGCTGGAGTAATTGCCATCAATCGATCATCTGTGTGGGCTTGATCACAAACCCACTGGCCAAACACCTGGGCATAGGTGGCTCCATGCTTTGTCACCACAGTTTCAACGGGGTCAATTTTCGCTAAAGCATGGTAGCCCACTGGATCATTTTCAGCAGGTTCATAACCCTTTCCTTTGAGGGTGTGAATATGCAACAACTTGGGTCCCGGCAGTTTTTGTAGTTCTGTAATGGCGGCCATTAATTGGGTTAAATTGTGCCCATCAACAAGGCCTCGGTAAGTAAACCCGAGGGCTGTAAACCATTGTGATGGCCCACCATGGCCATGTTGGTCATCTAAAAAGGTGGCTAATCCACCTAAGTTTTCATCAATAGCCATGTCGTTGTCGTTAACAATGATAAGAGCGTTCGCTTGGCAGTGAGCCATATGATTTAATGCTTCAAAGGCCATCCCCGCAGTAAGGGCACCGTCACCGATGACAGCAACATGACGAGCCAGAGGATTTTTACTGGCCAAGACCATGCCTAATAAAGCACTAATGGATGTACTGGCATGACCCACCCCAAAAGCGTCAAATGGACTTTCTTCCCGTTTAGGGAAGGGTGCTAAACCACCAGCCTGGCGCATGGTCAACATGGCCTGCTTGCGGCCAGTGAGCATTTTATGGGGGTAGGCCTGATGACCTACATCCCAAATGAGTCGATCAGTGGGGGTATCAAGTAAATAGTGTAAGGCAATAGTGAGTTCAACGACCCCTAGGCCTGCACCCAAATGGCCCCCTGTTTGACCCACACTATATAACAAGGCCAAACGTAATTCATAAGCGAGCTGTGGTAATTGCGCAGGCTTTAGCCGACGCAAATCATGCACACCCTCGATTTTATCAAACAAAGGGGTGATAGGCATTTGCTTTGGGATGTGAAGAATATTAGGCAACATGCTTCTAGTGCTTGCGAGTAACGATAAAGTCTGCCAACCACACCAAGGGCTGAGCGGCTGCACCAAATTCTGCAACAGATTCTTGGGCCTGTTGATGCAACTCAAGCAGATGCTGTTTAGCAGCCGTCATACCCAACAGCGCAGGATAGGTCGATTTATCATTCATTAAGTCCGACCCTTGGGCTTTACCTAAGGTGGCCGTCTCACCCTCTATATCCAAAATGTCGTCTTTTACCTGAAAAGCTAAGCCGATGGCTTGCCCATAAGATCTTAAATGAAGCCGCTGTACATCACTAACCTGCACTTGCGCCAAAGCTCCGATTTCTATACTGGCCACAATTAAAGCCCCTGTTTTTAAACTATGCAAGCGTTCCAACTGAGCCAAACTAACAGCATCATGGGCGGCCGCCATGTCCAAAATTTGCCCAGCCACCATACCTTCAGCACCTGCAGCTTGTGCCAAACAGGTCACCATAGCTAAACATTGTTGGGCATTCATGT
>DDCR01000014.1:0-10500 GCA_002335115.1 Oceanospirillaceae bacterium UBA2001 | reverse complement strand
GCAATATGGCAACTAGGCTGACCACGGCGTAAGGCATCGTCGTCCATAGCAGGCAGATCATCATGAATCAAAGAATACGCGTGCATGGCTTCAACTGCTGCGGCTAGGGGGTCTAAGCTTGTATGATCGACACCACATGCGCGGGCAGCACCATACACCAAGGCGGCTCTGACTCGCTTACCACCACGAACGGCACTATAGGCCATGGCTTGGGATAAAACACCACTGGCACGACGCTGGTTAATGGCCGTGTTTAGGTATTGCTGCACACGGTTTTGAGAATGGTTGAGAAAGTCGTCTAATGAATCAAAGTCCAAGTTTAAGATTCCTTACTGAAAGGCTGCTCAACCACTCGACCCTGAGCGTCTTGCATCAACAAGTTAACCTTTTGTTCGGCTTGCGCCAAAGCGGCTTGGCAGCCACGGGTCAACGAAATGCCTCGTTCAAAAGCAGCTAAGGAGTCTTCTAAGGTGAGATCACCCTGCTCCATTTGCTGCACTAAAGTTTCTAACTCAGCCAAAGAGGCTTCAAAATCAAATGCAATGGCAATTTTTTCTTTAGTCATGACTATAATCCCAAGACCAAACCACGGGGCATACCATAGCTTGATGCTAAATTTTGTATCACCAGCATGTCCACTAAATTAATCATAATGAACACCAGGATGGGTGAAAAGTCTAAGCCGCCAAGATTAGGCAGCATGCGCCTTGCTGGACTCATCACTGGTTCCGTGAGTTGATGCAGTAAAAAAGCCCCAGGGTGCTTTGTTTGAGGCGCCAGCCAACTCAAAACAATACTTGCAAGAATGGCAAAGAATAACAAATCTAGCACTTGAGAGGCTAAACCGATAATACTCCATGCTGCCAAGTCCAGCGGATTAGGTAGCCCAAAACCTGCAATGATTAACACGACTAGAATTAATAACATCTGGACAAAAAAGCCGAGTACTAGAGTGGCTATGCTAAAACGACCCGTGCGCGGCATCACCTTTTGTAACACTGCCACAAAGGGTTGGGTTAACTTGACTACAGCTTGGGCAATCGGGTTATAAAAATCAGCCTGAGCCAACTGCAACATAAACCGTACGATTACCATAGTGAGGTAAAGCCCAAAAACTGTTTGTACTAAAAAAACACCTGCATTTGTCATGATCAAACAACGCCCTGAATCAACTTGTGTAAACCGTTGTTAATAGTGTCTCATATTGAGTGCATTGAGACTACTAAGGATGCGTGCTTAACTCTCACAAGGTTCAGCATTTTACCAAAAAAATATGACTAAATAACTAACCTGCGAATGCGCATGTATAAACCCGTACATCGCCAGAACCAACCCCAAAATTTAACGACCTCATGGCTTTTGCAAGTTGTTGGCTTGTCTTTTTTGGACTCGGTTTATCTTTTACTTTCCGCCGCGAATCGCGCACAATTGAAATCTCGTCAAACCTGCCACCCAATCACATCTAGGAAACCCACCTAACATGACAACTATCCGCCATTTGAGCCTTATATGTGGTTTATTATTTGCGTCGCTGACCCTTCCCATTCATGCAGAACAAGCTATTCAAAGCCAAAATTATGCCATTCACTACAATGCCTTTAATACCATGATTGTGTCACCTGAAGTGGCTCAAACCTATGGCTTTACGCGAGCAAGAAACCGTGCATTATTAAACATTTCCATCATTGACAATACCACTAAAGAACCATTACCCGCCATGGTTACGGGCACCCGCACTAACATCGTAGGGCAGCTAATAAAGTTAGAATTTATACAAGTTAAAGAAAAAAATGCCATTTATTATATCGCTCCCTTGCGTTTTACTGAAGGCGAGATGTGGCGTTTTGACCTACAGATACAACCCGATCTGAAGAGTGATGCCATTCCCTTAAAGTTCAGCCAAAGCTTCTATTTAGAGCAGTAACCTACTCAAAATAGCGCAATAAGTCATTTAGAAAACGCCACCCTAAAGGACTAGCTTGAAGCCGATCTGGCTGCATCAAACCCGCCTTTCTGGCTGCAGCAATCGAAGGTTCTGCATGTGCCAAGGATTGTCCTGTAAGGGCTAAATAATTAGCTGTAGGGACGCCATTTTGTAACCGAAGAATGTTCATAAAGAACTCCAATTTAATTTCTTCTGGCGCGACATAATGGCTTGAACTCAGAGCAGATATAGCGGCCATATAAGCTTTAGGTTGGCGCAGTTTTGCGCGCCGCTGTATGATCATGGCCCCATCATGCCAAGCACTTATTTTGCCATGGGCCCCAGCGCCTGCGCCGATATAATCCCCAAAATTCCAATAATTGACATTGTGTTGTGCTTGGCTACCCCGTTTGGCGTAGGCCGAGATTTCATACTGGCTCAAGCCAGCAGCTTCAATAAGTAACTGCCCTTGATCTTGGATCTCAGAAAGAATATCTTCATTGGGTAAATTAGGAGGACGGCTATGAAACTCAGTATTAGGCTCAATGGTCAGTTGATACCAAGATAAATGGTCCGTACCAAAATCTAAGGCTTGATCTAGGTCAGCAAGGCCCTGCTTCAAGTTCTGCCCCGGCAGCCCATGCATCAAATCTATATTAATGCGTTTAAAGCCTAATGCTTGGGCTTTACTGATGGCCAGCTTAGCTTGTCCAGCACTATGAATCCGCCCTAAGGCGTTTAAGCATTGATCATCAAAACTTTGCACACCAATAGATAAGCGATTCACACCCTGCTCAAGAAAACCTGCAAATTTCATTTGTTCAAAGGTGCCTGGATTGGCTTCTAAGGTCACCTCCATATTACTTTCACAGGTAATATTAGCTTTGACAAAAGTCAGAATTTCACCAATGCCTGCGGCACTCATTAAGCTAGGCGTGCCACCACCAAAAAAAATACTATGTAAGGTACGGCCACTCACCGTTGCCAGTTCAGTGGCTAAGTCGCTCAGCAACGCATTAAGATATAAGGCTTCGGGAATGGCCTCTCCACCATCAGTTGCGTGGGAATTAAAGTCACAATAGGGGCACTTACGCACACACCAAGGAACATGAATATACAGACTCAAAGGAGGCAACACGCTCGATGACTGGGGCAATGATGGGGGCATATTTAGGGACACAATAAAGGGTAACGGCATTAAGCTTCAGCTAAGGCTCGTTGCAAAATAGCTAAGGCTTGGCCACGATGACTCATGGTAATTTTCTCACTAGATGTTAACTGTGCAGCACGACAGCCTTGGTCTAACACTTGAAAAATAGGGTCATAACCAAAACCATGATCCCCTTGCGCACTCTCCATAATCACACCTTCCCATGCTGCTTGGCAAATGAGCGGAGTGGGATCTAAAGCGTGACGCATATACACCAAAACACATTGAAATCGAGCCGTGCGCTGGTGTGCTGGGGTAGTGGCTAAGTTAGCGATAAGGTGGGCGCAATTAGCCACATCCTTGGCTTGTCCCTTTAAGTTTGAACCTGCATAGCGGGCTGAATAAATACCAGGGGCACCACCTAAGGCATCAACTTCTAAACCTGAATCATCAGCTAAAGCAGGCAAGCCCGATGCTGATGCAGCATGGCGCGCTTTAAGAATTGCATTTTCTACAAACGTAAGGCCAGTTTCTTCCACTTCTTGTGAAATAAATTGGTCTTGTGGCACCAGTTCTATACCTAATCCGCTTAAGTGCTGACCAAATTCTTTTAGCTTACCTGCATTGCCACTTGCCAAAACGACTTGCTTCATTGTTGCGCCTTACAAAAGAAGAGAGGGAGGGATCAAAGTGCAGAGCAAACCCATAGCACCAGCGCATCAGCTTCGCTGGTGGAAACCACTGCGTGACCCATGGTGCTGTCAAAATAGGTACTGTCACCTTCGCTCAGGGCTAAAGGCTCATACTCTTCAGTGTACACCAATATGTCCCCTTCCAGCACTAGCAATAACTCCTCTCCTTCATGTTTTACCCAGCCACCAAATTCTTCTAACGTACGCGCACGCACGCGACTTTTAAAAGGCACCATGCGTTTAGAGTCAAGTTCAGTGGCCAATAACTCATGTTCATAGGTCGCCGTCAGATGTTCGCGGCCTTGCTGTCTTTTAGTGACTGTCCGGCGGCCAGAAATGCGCACTTCTTTCACTGGAGCGAACAACTGGGGCATGTCGATACCTAATCCAACAGCCAGTTTTTGCATCAGATTAAAGGTCGGTGAAAGTTGGTTGTTTTCCATTTTTGACAAGGTGGATTGAGCAACACCTGTGACTTTGCTAGCTTGCTGCAAGGTCATTTGCCGATCTTTGCGCAAAGCCCTTAAGCGCTCACCGAAGTCACTTTGCTGAGCCACAGGACTGGAAATAGCAGGCAATATGCCTGCTTCAGGGCGCAATGTAGACATGAGTTACTCCATCCAGTTAACAGTTGGTTACGTTGACTGCAAGGCCGCCACGAGATGTTTCTTTATATTTATCCTGCATATCAGCCCCAGTTTCACGCATGGTTTTAATCACATCATCCAATGATACCAGATGTTCGCCATCACCTCTCATCGCCATATGGGCTGCATTAATCGCTTTAATAGAACCCATGGCATTGCGTTCAATGCAAGGTACCTGAACTAAGCCTGCAATGGGGTCACAGGTTAGACCTAAGTTATGTTCCATACCAATTTCAGCGGCATTTTCAACTTGTTCAGGAGTACCACCAATGACTTCAGCTAAACCCGCAGCAGCCATAGCACAGGCACTACCCACCTCGCCTTGACATCCCACTTCTGCACCTGAAATAGACGCATTCAATTTACATAAAATACCCACAGCCGCCGCCGCTAGGACAAAATTAACAATGCCCTCGTCGTCGGCTGATGGATAGAAATTATCGTAGTAATGCAATACCGCCGGAATAATACCCGCAGCACCATTGGTGGGCGCAGTAACGATGCGACCACCCGCCGCATTTTCTTCGTTCACAGCCATGGCATAGAGATTAACCCAATCCATTGCCGACAATTGTGGCGTAATCACTTTCACAGAACCCAAGCTGCTGAGTTTTTGATACAAATCTGCAGCACGGCGCTTTACATTAAGCCCCCCAGGTAATATGCCTCCAGTGTGGCAGCCGTTATGCACGCATTGCTGCATCACCTTCCACAGATGTAAAATCTCACTTCTCACTTCGTCTTCAGTGCGCCAAGTCTTCTCATTTTCCATCATCACTTGACTAATACTCAGGCTCTGGGCTTTGCAGTGAGCAAGGAGCTCAACGGCCGTAGTAAATGGAAATGGAACTTTGGGTTGATCATCATCAATGGGTAATTCGTCAGCCTTTGCGGCTATCTCGTCTACCACAAACCCTCCACCTATGGAGTAATAAGACACCTCCAAAAGTATTTCACCAGCCGCATCAAAAGCACTCATCGTCATACCATTAGGATGGTAAGGTAGCGACTCTTCTAGGTTAAGAATAATATCCCGGTGCTGAATAAACTCGATATCATGCTCGCGTTTAAGGGGTAAACGCTCATTGCGACAAATTTCATCTAACATGGGCTGCACTTGGGGTGGGTCTATGGTGTCTGGCGCTTCACCCAACAAGCCAAGGATGACAGCAATATCACTCGCATGACCTTTGCCCGTAGCACCAAGAGAACCAAACAGCTCACCTTTTACTCGGTTCACTTGGGATAGCTTTTGCTCGCTTTTGAGCTGTTCTACAAAGCTTAAGGCAGCACGCATAGGACCTACCGTGTGGGAACTAGACGGGCCAATACCAATTTTTAGCAAGTCAAATACGCTTAAGCTCATGATCAATACCTTTCGTGTGGTCAGACCACTCGGTTAGTTTATTAACCTCGGACTATCGCCTATAAGTCCATGCACCGTCTATCTTGGTGCGACATGGAAGTAGCTTTAAGCTCCAGACTCGTATTGATTTGACACAGAAGCGCAGTATTGACTTAAAATTATCCCAATTGATGTGGTTTAGGCACTAATAAATTCATTTCACTGAGCAAGGCCGAGGCACTGTAGCTTTGCCTACGAATCATAAAGCAGAGCTACTTAACTGTTTGCACTTAGTCCCGTTGTTCTGGCCAAAATATCAACACCTTGTTGCTTCCAAAAGTGTAGCAAGTCGATAAAAATCCAATTTTCAGCAAGTTTGTCTGCTTTTCGACGGTAAATATCAATAATGCGCATCTCGCCGCGCTTACCTGTAGCAGGCATGCCCATGAAACCTCCCGTGGGCTCTAACGTTAAATTAGGCCATCCAAAAAACCCACCAAACTCACCCTCTGCCAAGCGACAAACATGGCCATTAAAAATACGGTCTTTGAAACCCGCTCTAAATGGGCCCGCATGCTGTTGCGCATAACGTTCAATGGTATAGGCCGCACCGATACCTGTGGGCCCCCACCAAAGCATGTCCTCATGCCAACTGAGGCGCAATTCGTCTTGCAAGGATAGGGGTTGCTCCCAGTTTCCTAAAGCGTTAATCATGTGATTGATTGCGGCCAAGGTTTTTTCTCCTTCAGTCACATCTTGCTCATCGAACATCAGCCCTGTATGGGTCATAGGCCCAGGTTGCACCAGTTGAGCAGCAGTTTGTAAGGCAAAGGGCTGCAGACCCGCTTGTACCATCAAGTGTGGAATATCAAAATACATGGCCGTTTCAGTAATCTTGCCATCTTGCACTTTATTGAATTCACAGTAACGCAACATGGTTAATTTACCAGTAGCTGCAATGCCTAACCAAGGTTGGTCAAATAAGCCCATTAAGTGTCCCATAGAGACCACCCAGATAGACTCAAAGCCGTCCATTTCGTTGCGCCCCGCCATAAACACGTCCTGACGACGCTGCAGGTGCGTTAATGCCAGCCTTAGGGGCTGCCAAAATAGCTGCGTCACTTGCTCGACTGACGTTTGTTCGTTAAAGGGATGGTAACCACGCCACAAATAGTCGTTACTGGTATAACGTCGCATGATGCCATCTAACGCATCTGGGGCGGCGTTATCCAAATGCTGATAAAAATCAACAACACAGGCTTTGGCTGCTTGAATATCATTTTTCATATCAACTCTACTACCCTTTTACCGCACCCGCTGTTAAGCCAGATACAATTTGACGCTGGAAGAACATTATTAGAATAAATAATGGGATCATCGCTGATACCACAGCAGCAACTGCGAACATGACATTACCTTCAACTTGCGTGGTACCTAAAAAGCTGGCAATCTTTGGTATCATCGTTTGATTCTCTTGGCTTAGCAAAGAGGCAGTAACAGCGAAATCGTTGTAGGCCAGTAAAAAGCTAAACAGCCCGGTCGTGACCACACCAGGCCACATAACCGGTATGATAACGTGGCGGAACGCTTGAAAACGGGTGCAGCCATCAACCATGGCACTCTCATCCATGTCTTTGGGTATGTTCAAAAAGAACGAATGCAGCATCCATAGAGTGAAGGGCTGGTTAATAGCCACTAGAACAACAATCGAGGTCGGTAAATAACCCCAAATATTCCACTCGAAAAATGGTAACAAATAACCTGACACCAAAGTAATATGAGGCATTGCTCGAAATACTAGTGCAAGCATCAAGATCCAGAAAGAATATTTAAAGCCCGACCGAGCCAAGGCATAACCACCCAAGGTGCCCAAGGTAAGTGAAATGATTACAGTAGAAACAACAACAATGGTGGTGTTAATTACAGATTCACCAAAACCTTGCTCTATCCAAGCACCATAGTAGCCGTTAGTAGTGAAAAAACCACCAGTTTCAAACATAGTGCGGACCCCATAAAGGGCATTAGTCCAATCTGCTTTAGAGAAAAAATCTCCCTGTACTTTAAAGGAACCCCATAGGGTCCATAAAAAGGGCCCGGAGGCAATTATCACCCACAGCATAACAAATGCAGTGGAAACGATGGCAAGAGTGTTAGATCGGCGCTGAGCTAGGTTGGGCATGGAATGCTCCTTGTGTGGCTTTGTGAGCGCCCTAGCGGGCTGTGCGGTTAAAGTCGCGCCAAGTTTTAATCAGCACGGGTAACAATAGAATTGCAACACCCACAATAGTAAGCATAGACGTGGCAGCTGCGGAACCAAAGAGTTGAGTGTCTGATGTTAAGTCTTTATAAATGATCCAGCTCAATGACGTCGCACTGGCCTCAGAGGCAAAACTAACAATGGGCTCAAACACGCGAAAGTTATCCATCAATTGCATCAAGGTAATAAATACGACCAAAGGCTTCATATAAGGCACCACGACATAACGGATACGTTGCCAACGATTAGCCCCATCAATAGTAGCTGCTTCAAGTGTATCGGCAGGTACAGTCTGTAAACCCGCGTAAAACACAATAAAGGAAAATGGCGCTGAGTGCCAAATGCCATAGACTATGAGCATCATCCACGTCAAGGCAGGAGAGGCTTTTAAAGATAAATTAGGATCATTAAAAAGAGTTTGAATTGAGCCTCCAATAATGCCATCTCCATCGACCATCCAAAACAAAATTAATGACCCAATAAGGGGGGTTACAATCATAGGCAGCAGCGACACAAAAATAGTAGGGCCCTTGGCAAACTTGGGTAGTGAATTAACTCCTAACGCGATAGCCAAGCCTAATATAATGACAAAAGGGGTGACTACAAAGGTATAGGTTAGCGTGAAAAAAAGGGCTTTATAAAAGGGTAGGTTGAGTATTTTTTTTATAAAATCAGTCATATTCTCGCTGATTTCCCAAGCTAAACTGACCTCATCAAAAGCAAGATGGCTCCGATTAGTATAGTTGTCAAACCCACTGAACTGTCCTAGTGGCCGATCCGACCTTAGTTGATCTGTGGCGGCAACGTCAATAGTGGTTATTTTTTTACATCCAAATGGCCCACAATTTTCTGAGCTGATCAGCACCTTTTCGTGCTCGACGTGCAGTGACTGGACTATTACAGAAATTACTGGCAAGGCAATAAACAGCACCATGGCCAACAGTGACGGAATAATAAACCAAAAAAAAGTACGATGGGGCATGAAAGGGTTCCGGTTTATATAATGGGCTAATGTAAAAGGAGCTAAATAAAAGAAAGGGGGCAAAGGCGCTTGGCCTTGCCCCCCCAATAAGCTAAACTAACTAAATTTAGCCGCTTTTATAAATAACCTTTTTCTGTAGCGGCCGCGTTGTAGGCTGCTTCCATATCTGATAATGCCTGCTCAGCACTTTCAGTTCCTTGTAGGAATTCAGAAAGCTCCGAACCTGCTGCGCCGTGTAAAGCTCCCATAAACGGCATCATAGGGTATGGTGCAGCGCCATTCATAGCGGTTGCATTTACGCCAGAAGCAGCTTTGCTTGGTTTATAACCATCGATTAACCAAACAGTTGCATCATTGTTTGCCTGCACCATTTCAGGAGAGATACCATTCATCATCGCCATAAAGCTTGCTTCAGCATCAGCATCAGACACGTTTTTAGAAATCACAAAACCATCCCACCAAAGAGAAGAGGCTGGTATGCTACTACCATTAAAACTGGGAGCTGCAGCAAAATCAGTATTCATAACAACTTCTTCGGTCGAGCCCTCATCATCCAACACGCCTTTTGTCCGAGAGCCCCACATGGTGGCTAATGCCAACTTATCACCTTCCCAGAGCGCTTGTGTAGCGTTAGAGTCAAAGGTTAAGAAATCTGGATGCGAGTAGCTAACTAGCTGCTTCAGCATCTCTAACGTTGCAACCCCATGGGCATTGTTAATAGCCACTTCAGCCGTGCCTGGCTTGAACATGTCGGCACCCGTTCCAAGGTACATGTTGACAAATTCTTCACCTAGGTTCCATCCCGCCTTCGTATTAAGTGCAACTGGATATTCCATAAGCCCAGCGTCACGAATCCTCTTAGCGGCAGTCAATACCTGCTCATAGGTTTGTAATTCATCTACACTCATATTCACTTTGGATAGAATATCTGACCGGTAGAATAGGTGCTGCGCGTTGGCCATAAAGGCTACTGCCATTACTTTGCCATCAACCGTCACCAACTGTGATTTATTCAAGCTTGAACCATATTTAGCAACGAGTTCGTCCAATGGCCTGACAAGATCATCATTCATTAGGGTGACTAGCGTTGCATTTGACACGGTTAAGGCGGTGTATTCAGCTGGATTTGCAGTTAAGGCTGGTACCATTAGATCTTTGTAGTCTTTGTTGTGGTTTTTAGTCACTGCCACACCATCACCTGCGCACTCTTCGGCTGCAGAAAAAACTGCATGCAATGCAGGGAAGTCGTTACCCAAAATACTCACATTGGCATTGCCATTGATGCCACAGCCAGCAAAAGCTGAAGAGCTAGTTAAAACAGCCGCTGCAGCTGCAGTGAGTGCTATCGTTTTTATTGTGCCCATAATGAACGCATCCTTTTAAGGTTTATTAGTTTGAGACCAATGTGGCCTAATTATGCATCAGCATGCTGCCATATCACCCTCGTAAAATGATAGTAAATTACATGCGTATTCAAAATACTACTATTTTTGGGCATCGGTT
>DDCR01000110.1 GCA_002335115.1 Oceanospirillaceae bacterium UBA2001 | reverse complement strand
GGAATGTACGGTTGAGTCAAACCCTAACGTTGCTACGTTTATAAAAGAACTTACTTTGCGCTTGCCTGAAGGCGAAAGTGTAGACTTTCGTGCAGGTGGCTATGTTCAGCTAGAATGCCCAGCGCATGTGATTGACTACAAGACCTTCGATATTGAAGAAGAATATCGGGGAGATTGGGATAAGTTTAACGTTTGGCAACATCAGTCTGTGGTTGATGAAACGATCATTCGTGCCTATTCTATGGCTAATTATCCAGAAGAGCAGGGTGTGGTTAAATTTAATATTCGGATTGCGTCGCCACCTCCAGGGAGCAGCGGTATCCCAGCCGGTAAGATGTCCTCTTATGTGTTCAACTTAAAGCCAGGGGATAAGATGAAAGTCTATGGCCCATTTGGTGAGTTCTTTGCTAAAGATACTGAAGCTGAAATGGTCTTCATCGGCGGTGGGGCGGGTATGGCACCCATGCGCTCACTCATTTTTGATCAGCTAAAACGTTTAAATTCCACACGCAAAACATCCTTCTGGTATGGTGCACGGAGCATGCGTGAGGCTTTTTATGGTGAAGAATACGATGCTCTTGCGGCAGACAATGAAAACTTCGATTGGCATTTGGCGTTGTCAGATCCGCAACCCGAAGATAACTGGGATGGCCTTACTGGATTTATCCATAACGTATTGTTTGAAAATTACCTGAAAGACCATGAAGCACCTGAAGATTGTGAGTTCTACATGTGTGGGCCGCCGATGATGAACGCCGCAGTAGTACAAATGCTTAAAGACCTCGGTGTTGAGGACGAAAACATCATGCTCGATGATTTTGGCGGATAACTTAAAACTCTCAAAAAAGTGTGGCCTGGCAACAGGGTGGGTATTATTACTCATCGTTTTGCTGGGCTGTTCTGCGTCTAACGAACCGAAAATTGAAGCCCTTACGGGTCTGTCTATGGGCACCAGTTATACGGTTAAATGGGTCAATAAGGACGGTGAAGATAGGTCTGAGGTGTCACAGGGTGTTGCCACTGAGCTGCGCCGAATTGAAGACAGTATGTCGACTTACATGGATGCCTCCGACCTCAGTGGTTTTAATGGTGCCAAAGTCAATCTGTGGCATGCAATACCAGCAGAAATGGCGGCCCTTGTAGCCCAGTCCCTATCCCTTAGTGAAAAAACCAATGGGGCTTTTGATATCACCATAGGTCCTTTAGTTGATTTATGGGGTTTTGGCCCTCAGCCTATACCTGTAAAAATTCCTAGCCAAGATGCGCTTGATGCACTGCGGCCTGTGGTGGGTTATCAGCTTTTGCAGGTGCGACAGCAGCCACCTGCTATGCGCAAACTTGCGCTCAGCACAATCGACCTTTCCGCCATTGCCAAAGGCTATGGGGTTGATGCAGTCGCTTTATGGTTAGAGGCACATGGCATTGATAATTATTTAGTTGAGGTGGGAGGTGAGTTGCGTGCCCATGGACTTAAGCTGGATGGATCCCCCTGGCGCATTGCCATAGAATACCCAATTGTAGGCGCCCAACAGGTGTATCAGGTGGTGAAGGTAAATAATATGGCAGTTGCAACCTCTGGCAACTATCGCAATTATTATGAGAAAGATGGTGTACGCTATTCTCATACCCTCAATCCTCTGACTTTAAGGCCCGTGACTCACAATTTGGCTTCTGTGACAGTGATTGATGCGAGTGCTGCTCGAGCCGATGCGTTAGCGACAGCCTTAATGGTGATGGGGGGCGAAGACGGAGTAAGTTGGGCTACCATGCATCAAGTACCAGCTTACTTTATAATGAAAAGAGCTGATGGTTTTGTGGCACAGTCTACAGCAGACTTTGATAGTTATTTGGAGAATTGAATGGAAACTATGATTTTATCTTTTGTCATCTTACTGCTAATCGTTGGAGGTATGGCAATCGGTGTGTTGATGGGAGGTAAGCCAATTGCAGGATCTTGTGGGGGCATGACAGCCTTAGGCATGGACGTGGCCTGTGATGTGTGCAAAGGCGACCCAGAAGTGTGCGAAACAGAACAGCAAAAAGCCATCAAAGCCGATAACATATCTCAAACTCCATCAGATGATAATAGTTATGATGTGGGCCGATCAAAATAATGCCCCAATCTACTTTAGTAACCTAATAAAAAAAATCAGCAAAGAGAGAAATACATGGCAAGTTATGAGTACGATTTAGTCGTTATTGGCACCGGACCTGCGGGTGAGGCTGCGGCGATTAATGCGGCTAAATTAGGTCGTAAAGTTGCTGTGGTAGAAATGCGAGATCAGGTGGGCGGTGGCTGTGCCCATAAAGGTACGATTCCTTCTAAGGCTTTGCGTCATGCTGTAAAACAAATCATTGAGTTTAATACCAATACTTTATTCCGTGTTATTGGTGAACCTAAAAACTTCTCCTTTCCTCAGGTTCTCAAAACTGCCAGTGAAGTCATCGCTAAACAAGTAATGCTGCACACACAGTTTTATGCTCGTAATCGTGTGGACGTGTTTTTTGGTTTTGCGCACTTTTTAGACCGCAACAATATTGAAATTTTAGGCAGTGAAGGTAGTGAAAACTTACGCTTTGAGCAGGCAGTCATTGCCACAGGCTCCAGCCCCTATGAGCCGGAGGATGTAGATTTTTCTCATGCCCGCATTTATACCAGTGATACGGTACTTAACCTCAAGCATACGCCACGCTCATTGATTATTTATGGAGCAGGTGTCATTGGTTCTGAATATGCTTCAATTTTTGCAGGCTTAGGTGTAAAAGTTGAATTAGTTGATAACCGCGCTAATTTGCTTGAATTTCTTGACGTTGAAATATCAGACTCACTTAGCTATCACTTGCGAAATAATGGTGTGCGTATCCGCCATAATGAAACCTACAAGACGGTCACAGCAGACGACACTGCGGTATCAATAGAGTTAGAATCTGGTAAACGCATCTGTGCTGACATGCTGCTATTCTGTAATGGGCGCTCTGGTAATACTAAAAATTTGGGGCTAGAAAATGTAGGTATTGAGACCAATAGCCGTGGTCAATTAGAAATTGATCAACGTTATCAAACTAGCGTAGAAGGCATTTACGCAGCTGGCGATGTGGTAGGCTGGCCCAGTTTAGCTTCGGCTGCCTATGACCAAGGCCGATCAGCGGCCACAGACCTACTAGGTTTGCCTGGCGTTCGGTTTGTAGATGATGTTCCGACAGGGATCTATACGATTCCAGAAATTAGTTCTTTAGGTAAAACTGAAGAGCAACTAACCGCAGAAAAAGTACCTTATGAAGTGGGCCAAGCCTTCTTCAAAGATCTTGCCAGAGCACAAATTAGTGGCGAAGTAGTGGGTATGCTAAAGATATTGTTTAATCGTGAAACCTACGAAATTTTAGGTATCCATTGTTTTGGTGACCAAGCTTCAGAAATTATTCATATCGGTCAAGCCATCATGAATCAAAAAGGGGACGCAAATACTATTGAGTACTTTGTGAATAATACCTTTAATTTTCCCACGATGGCAGAAGCCTATCGTGTAGCGGCTCAGTTAGGCCTTAATAGAGCTCGACAAGTTAATAACTAAGCCACAATGATTAGCCTGTCACGGGGCGGGTCTTTCTATCCCAATAGGTAATTTATGTTTCAATCCATTGCTTTGACTGTTGGCCTAAGATACACCCGAGCTCAACGACAAAATCACTTTATTTCTTTTATTTCCCTCATCTCTAT
>DDCR01000076.1 GCA_002335115.1 Oceanospirillaceae bacterium UBA2001 | reverse complement strand
ATCTAAGGGTGCATCCACTTCATCTAACATACAAAAAGGTGACGGGTTGAGCTGAAATATGGAAAAAACTAGAGCGATTGCAGTCAGTGCTTTTTCTCCACCTGACAACAAATGAATACTACTGTTTCTTTTGCCGGGAGGCTGCGCCATGATAGTTACACCCGTGGATAACATGTCGTCATCAGTAAGTTCGAGCGAAGCCCGCCCACCTCCAAATACTTTGGGAAATAAGCTACCTAAACTCTCGTTTACTGTGTCAAACGTTTGTTTAAATCGATCCCGTGTTTCTTTATCAATTTTTTGCATAGCTTGCTCTAAACTATCTAAAGCGTCAATCACTTCATCGTGCTGTAGATCAAGAAAGGCTTTACGCTCTTGTTGCAACTTATATTCTTCAATCGCAACTAAGTTGATCGCACCAAGGCGCTTGATGCGATTCTGACACTGCTCTAGCAAGCGACTTAACTGCTCTTGATCAATAGACTCCGGTAGTACTTCTGCCAGCTTTTCCACCAGTACGTTTTGCTCTATCATTGATTTTTTAATATGTTCTGCATTAACCTCTAACTCACGTTCAATTAAACGCTCATCTTGCAGCTCCCGATCAGCTTGTTGAATCTCATTGTCTTGTTGAAGCTGCTGTTTCTCTAGCTGACGCATCACCTGTTCTAATTGATTAATGCCATGCCGCCCTTGCTCCATTTTAGTCTCTGCTTCCACACGCAAAGTAAGCAGTCTCTCCAGTTGCTCCGTCAGGCTCTTCTCAGATCCATCATCTAGTTGTTGCTGGCCACCATTTCTAGATTCAATCTCGGTTTGTTTATCACGCCACTGAGCACGTTGTTCGTGCAGACGTTCAACAGAACGTCCTAAACTGGTTATCTGCGCCAGCACACTGTCTTTGCGGGCTTGCAGTTGCATCACTTGTTGCTGCTTCTGACTAAACTCAAGCCTAGCTTGACCAAGTTGTGTCTCTACCGATTCTTTATCAACTTCTAAGTCTGGCAAGTTTAATTGTGTGCTTTCAAGTGCTAATTCGTGCTCACCCAACTGCTCTTGAAGCAATGCCATTTCTTCGTCTGAGTCTTCTAGCCGCTGAGTTTGCTGTTGTATTCGTTGTTGTAAATTTTGCTGCTGTGCCAAGCCCTGCTGACTTTGTTGTTGCAAAAGAGCAAGCGCCTGCTGTTTCTGCTGCGTTTGAAACTGGCCTTGCTGCTGGGCTTCACGCGTTTGAGTTAGGTTTTGTTCAAGCGCTAAAGTGTCTTCTCTGGCTTGTATTAGTGCGTCTTGGGTGATTTTTTGATGAGCGCGCAGCGTTTCCTCTTGAGTCGACAAAGCTTGTACTTGTTGCTTGCGCCCAAGCACTCCAGTCACACTGCCCTCTCGAGGTGGCGTGCGCACCCAGCCATGACCTATCCATAGACCGTCAGGCAAAATGACACTGGCATAAATCGGTAAACTGGCTAACAAGTCATTTGCCTCATGCCAATTATTAGCCAAGAACACGTGAGCTAATAAACCTTGCAAGCCAAAAGGCACTGTGACCTTATCAACTAAACTTGGATGCGTATTAATTGACTTTATAGAATTTTGATGCTGCTGCGGTACAAAGAGTGTCAAGCCTCTGGCAGCAATTAATTGGTCGACATTTTGGTCAGGCATTTGACCCAACAAGTAGCCACCCAGCCAATCTTGTAAAATGTGCTCCACAGCCACTTCCCACTGAGGGTCCACTTGCATAGCGTCGACAAGCTTTTGATCAACTTCTGCCTGCCAATCTGCAGGCAAGTCTGGCGCATCTTGTTCGGCTTCTGCTAGAAGCAAGCGCAATGATGCCAGTTGGCCAGCCAGCATACCTAATTCCTGTACTTGCCCGTCTAACGCCTCTTGTTGCCCACGCTCTTCTTGTTTAAGGGCTTCTAACTCCGCTTCTAAACGTAACAACTGCTCCTTAAAAAGCTCCTGTTGTTGTTTTTGCTGATCAAGTTGAGCTTCTAATAAATCAATATCATCTTCATTTGCAAAACTTAGATTTTCCAGTTCGCTGACACTTGTTTGGCGATCTTGTCGCGCTTGGCTAGCCTGCTGTTGTTGATGTTGCAAACCTGTTTTGGCAACCTCTATGATGCGTTTTAAGTGACTCGTTTGATCACTTTTTTGCTGCCACTGAAGTTGCCAATATTGACGCTCTTCCTCTTTTTCTTGCACATGGGTTTCGGCTTCAAATAACTGTTCAGCGGCTAACTCAGCCTCTAGTTCGAACTGTTCTTGTTGCTGACTGAGTTGGTTAAGCTCGTTACCATCTGCCGTACATGCCTCATCGATCCTTTGTAACTGCTCTTGTGCTTCAGTCTCATCGGCTTGCCACCGCTTTTGTTGTTGTTGCTGGTACTCGATGGTTTGTTCTAAACGCGCTATGTCTGCTCCCAAACCATAAAACCCACCCTGCTGTTCGGTAAAACTATCATTCAACAAGGCCAAGTCATTTTTTTGCACGTCTAGTTGCACTAAAAGCGTGTCTTGCTGAGTTTTTTGCAAAACAATTTGTTCTTCAATGCGACCCATATTGATGCGTTGATCTATCAACTTTTGGCGTAACTCACGCCATTGTAGGGCCGCCAATTGAGACTTATGTTGGCGCTCATTCTGTTTTAGTTCGGTATATTGTTCTGCTGCTGTAGCTTGCTGTTTAAGGGTTTCTAATTGACGGCCTAGCTCTTCTCTAATATCTTGCAAGCGTGCTAGGTTTTCACGGCTGCGGCTAATGCGGTTGGCAGTATCCCGTCGGCGCTCTTTATAACGAGAAATACCAGCGGCTTCCTCAATATAAACTCGCAATTCTTCAGGACGGGATTCGATCAGGCGAGAAATCATGCCCTGTTCAATAATAGAATAACTACGAGGACCTAGGCCTGTTCCTAAAAACAAATCTGTCACGTCTCTTCGGCGGCACTTTTGACCATTTAAATAATAAGTAGATTGTCCTTCACGAGTAACCTTGCGACGGATGGAGACTTCATTGTAACTGGCAAATTCACCCGCTAAAGTGCGGTCATGATTATCAAACACTAATTCAATGGTTGCTTGACCAACGGGTTGTCGACTACTTGAACCATTAAAAATAACGTCCGTCGCGTTCTCACCCCGCAGATTTTTGGCAGAACTTTCTCCCATAACCCAACGAACCGCATCAATAATATTAGATTTTCCACAGCCATTGGGGCCAACCACAGCACACAGGTTCCCTGGTAAAAGGACCTTAGTAGGGTCAACAAAAGATTTGAAGCCGGCTAATTTGATGCTCTTTAGGCGCATCCATTCACTCTAGAGTTAGTATTTTTGATGCTAGACTACTTCAGGATTTGGTCGATGGTCAAATAAACTGTTTTATTTTCTGCATTAATATCACTACCGTCAATCATCACGTCCAGGGTTTGACTTACCAAATCACCAGACTTTTGACCCGGAACACCGGCTAATGCAATATGGGCAATAAATTTTAGAGATTTATAATCAGCCAAACGTGTACCCACCTGAAGCGCCATTGAATTGGTAAAAAGCACGTCAAGGGGCAGATCATTAGGGTCTAATTTACTAGCAAATAGTGGCATGCCTGCCTCAGATTCTCTAGCATAAACAAAAAGCACCGCTTGGGTTGAGGCCGGAATAGACAGACCATTGGCCAAAGACACCTTTACCGCTAGGGACTCCCCTTGGCTATGACTGGAATCTTTATTAAGCATTTGTTGGGCGCTTGCAATACCAGATTCTAGTGAAACTCTACCTTGTCCCTCACCAGCCCTGGGTAACGCACGTTGCCAAAACTGTATAGCAGCTTCATAACGAGCATTTTCAAAGGCTTGAATACCCAACAAACTTAGAGCTGACACATCTTTTGGGTCTTGTGACATGGCCTCAGCAATGGCTTGATTAACTCTTTCATTAAATTCACCCTCATCAAAAAACACCGCTTGTGCATACTGCCCCAGAAGCGCAGCCTGCTGACGACTACCTATTTCCACAAAGCTTAACGCTTGCTCAAACGCTTTAATGCCCATGGCTGTCTGCTCTAATTGCATATAACTATTGGCCAATAAATACCAGCCTTCCGGATTATTGGGCTGTTCCTGCAAAGCCCCTTCAAGTCCACTTATTAACAACTTCAATGACGGTGCAGAGGCAGCAATTGAACGTGTGTTTTTTAAGTTATAGCTTTGCTGCAAGCCACTGTAGGAACCTAATTGAAAATAGGTCACTAAGCCCGCAGCTGGAATCACTAAAGCGACCAACAGCAATAAAAAACCACCTGCATGATTGGCCGACTTGTTGGAGCCAGATGCCGCTGAAGTGTCTAATAATAACGTGCGCTGCATTTCAGCCAAAGCTTGATCGTAATCACTGCGATTGATTTGTGCAGAAGCAAGTTCTTGCTCAAGTTCCATTTTTTTAGCACGATAAAGTGAGACTACGGCATCATTTCTATTATTAACCAGCGCTGACATAGGCAAGGGCCGCCACCAAGCCCAAAGTACAAATCCACTTGTTAGGCACAATAAAAAAACAATCGCAGCCCAAAGTTCAATCATTTTTTAAATCCCTGTGCTGGGTTTGGTTGTCTGCTAACAGTTGTTCTATTTGTTGTTGCTCCTTGGGTGTCAACATTGCACCTTGGCCTGTGGTTTTGCGACCAAAAAACCACAGCGCCCATAAACCAAGCAATACCATGCCAAATGGAGCCAGCCACAACACCAAAGTGCCTTTATTAAAAGGCGGATCATAGAGAATAAATTCACCATAACGCTGCACCATAAAGTCTGTAATTTGACGATCAGTCTGGCCCGTCTTGATCAACATTTGTAACTGCCCACGCAAGTCCTTCGCAATGATCGAATCTGAATCTGCTAAATTTTGATTTTGACATTTTGGACAACGTAAAACGGTAGTTAGGTCAACAAAACGTTGTGCCATTTCTGGTTCTGCAAATTCATAAGAGCCAACATCAGCTTGCAACAGCGGCGAGGCCCAACTCATGAAACCTAATAATAGGCTCACTGTAATACTTTTTAACATCAGTTCTTGGCCTCTAACAAACTGAGATATTGGCTACGCAACTGTGGCCAAGTTCGCTCATTTAGTTCTCCAGTGAGTTTATCAAGCACTACTCCTTGGGCATCAATTAAGTAGGTTTCTGGGGCACCAACGACACCCAACTCAATCCCAAGAGCACCGTTTGGATCAAACACTGAAAACACATAGGGGTTGCCTAGGTCTTGCAGCCATTGCTGCGCTGCATCTTTTTGGTCATGGTAATTAACCCCAAAGATGCGAACATTGTCTTGTTGAGCAATAGTGTTTAAAAATTCATGCTCAGCCCGACAGGTAGGACACCAAGTGGCCCAAACATTGACAAGAGCTGGTTGGCCAAGCATGTCAGCTTGAGACACATTTCTACTGGGAGAATCCAGTGTTTGGCCACTAAACTCAGGTAATGTTTGACCAATCAAACTTGATTCAGTGTTGTTAGGGTCTTGGCCAATTCCTTGGTAGAGAAATAACCCCAGTGCGAAGGCCATCACCATGGGCGACACCATCAGTAGTCGCTTTGCAGTGTGAGTCATATTACAGCTCCATTGGTGGTAGATTTAGTTCGTCGATAGCGTTTGTCCCAAACAGCGAGCATGCCACCCAATGCCATCATCAGCGCCCCAAGCCAGATCCAACGAATGAGGGGCTTGATATGCAATCGCATGGCCCAAGCTCCATCAGATAAGGGTTCGCCCATAGCCACATAAATATCCCGACTCAGGGCTGGATCAATAGACGCCTCAGTCATGACTTGCCCACGACTCGTGTACGTGCGTTTTTGAGGCAACAAATAGGCGACAAAATCACTGTCTTTGACGACCTTAACTTGGCCCTCAACCGCAGTAAAGTTGGGCCCTACTACGTTTTTCACACCCATAAAGGTAAATTCATACTGACCCAGCGTAGCTTGATCGCCGACACCCATGCGTAAGTCTTTTTGTACCGAGTAATGACTAACAACAGCAATACCCAAGGCCATCACTCCTACACCAAGGTGTGCCATCAACATGCCGTAGTAGCCAGGGTTTAATTGCCGCAAACCGCGCCACCAATTTTGGTGCCGCAACCGACGGCTCAAGTCAACCCACGAGGCCGCCAACAACCACACTAATAATGCGGCGGCCAAAGCGGTCGAAGCATTAAATTCACCCGCATAAGTAAACGGAAATGCGAGCCCCAGGACCACTGCTATGAGCGCAGGTGAGCGCAATAATCGCAGTAACTCGGTGGGGTTTATGCGCTTCCATTTCGAACCCAAACCAAATCCCATAGCCACCACCAAAAGCACCATTAAAGGCACAAAAGCAGCATTAAAATAGGGCGGTCCCACAGAAATTTTACCGCCTCCCAAAGCATCTAAAAATAGAGGGTACAAAGTGCCTAATAAAATGGTGAGGGCCGCAATCACAAGTAACACATTGTTCGATAGTAAAAACGTTTCACGCGACCAAAAACGATAACCTACCTGACTTTCCACCGTAGTTGCGCGCAAAGCAAACAACAGTAAAGAGCCTCCCACTGTAATGGCCAACAGCACCAAAACAAAGTAGCCACGATCAGGATCTGAAGCAAATGCGTGCACTGAAGTGAGTACCCCTGAGCGCACTAAAAAAGTACCTAGCAGACTCAAGCTAAAGGCCAGGATCGCAAGTAATAAGGTCCAATTTTTAAACAAACCTCGTTTTTCTGATACAGCCAATGAGTGAAGCAACGCCGTTCCTACCAACCAAGGCATAAAGGAGGCATTTTCAACAGGATCCCAAAACCACCATCCACCCCAGCCGAGCTCATAGTAGGCCCACCAGCTGCCAAGGGCAATGCCTGCTGTTAAAAAAGCCCAAGCAACACTGGTCCATGGGCGGGACCAACGCACCCATGCTGCATCATAATGACCATCTAACAAAGCGGCTATCGCAAACGCAAAAGCTACAGAAAATCCAACATAACCCATGTATAACATAGGTGGATGAACGATCAAGCCAAAATCCTGCAACAGAGGATTTAAATCTGCTCCTTGAAGGGCCGCCTCTGGCAATAAACGCCAAAAAGGATTACTCGTAAGCAAAGTAAAGGATATAAAACCCACCCCTATCATGCCCATGACTGCCAACACTCTAGCTTGCATAATGAGGGGCAGCGTCTTACTCAGAAGACTAACCGCCATAGTCCACATACCAAGGATCACCACCCAAAGTAATAATGACCCTTCATGACCACCCCAAACTGCACTAATTTTGTATTGTATGGGCAGAGCTGTATTGGAATTCTGTGCTACGTAGCGCACACTAAAATCATCCTGGGCAAAGGCCACGGTTAACATTGCAAAAGCAATGAGCAGCATGACGCCCAGTCCGACGGAAAGGGGTTTAGCACTCAGCATTAGGCGGGTTTGACCAGTGTAAGAACCCAACATTGGCAGTAGACTTAAACTCACAGCTAAGAACAGAGACAAAATTAAGGCAACGTTACCAATTTCTGGGATCATTTGGATGTCTCGCTTTGAGTG
>DDCR01000079.1 GCA_002335115.1 Oceanospirillaceae bacterium UBA2001 | reverse complement strand
TGGGCCCTATCCCACCATTCAGTCAGTGCAATAAATAGTAAAAATCCACCGACAGTTAAGGCTGTGCGAATGCCGCCTACAATCAGTCCAACGCCCATTGCCAGGGCAAAGGTAGCAGCCACAGGCATCGCCAAATAAGAGGCTTTTACAGGCATCAACACTTCAATGATGAGCCACTCATTAAAACCTTTAAGGCTATAAAAAAAGGTGTCCCAGATCCAGTCAACACCGTCCTGCCAAAATTGCGCAGTGGAGATGCCTTTGCCATGGGGCACCAAGTAAAGGTAGTTGAACCCCTCGGGGAAAATGAACTTACCGATATAGGCAAAGATAATACCGATTACAAACACTGCACCAAACATCAGCGGATATTTATTACGCTGAGTAAAGGTCAGGTCAGCAAAATAATCGGTCTGCTTATTAGCCCAAGCCAGTGACAATCGATCAAGAACAATAGCGATCAGAACGATACAGACCCCGATCTCTATGGCAACCCCAATTCTTAAACGGTTAAGGGCGATCAGTAAGTCAATACCAAGTCCCTTGGCCCCAATAAGAGAAGCAAGTACCACCATTGCCAAACACTGCATAATCACTTGGTTGACACCAATTAAAATATCTCGACGAGCGGTAGGAATGAGTACCTTAGTCAATAGCTGCCAATTGTTACAGCCACTCATGACCCCAGATTCAGCAACTTCTGGAGGCAATTTTTTAAGTCCTAATAGCGTTAGACGCACCATGGGAGGTGTTGCAAAAATAACCGTCGCAATGGCACCTGCATGATCACCAATTCCAAAAAATACCATGACTGGAATTAAATAAGAAAAGTGTGGCACGATCTGCGCCATATTAAGTAGGGGATTGAGCACTGCTTCAACACGCTTATTGCGAAACCCCCAGACCCCAAAAGTGAGGCCCAGTGCAACTGACACGGGAGCGGCTACTAAAACAAAGGACAGGGTTTGCATGGATGGTTCCCATTGACCAAAAACTGCAATGTACGAGGTTGAAAATCCGGCCAATATTGCAAGACTGCGTCCACCTAGCGAATAACCAAGAATAGCCGCGCCGCCAGCGACCACAGTCCAAGGCAATCCTGGCCATCTTGCCCAAGGGTTAGCCGTTGCCCAGTCCCAGCTAGAAAAGGTCACAATGGTCTTAACACCACCCAACATAAGTTCTCTAATAAACTCAATCAGAAACAGGATGATGCTCGATATTCCTCGTGTAAATTGGCTCACCAGAGGCTTTTGTTCAAACTCCTCTATTTCAGGATCATAAATCTCAATAGGCCACCACTCAAACATCAGGTAACTAATAGAGTCATTGATAAACAATGGAAATGCTTGAATCAATGGGGGTAAACGCCAAAGAAAGCTGGTTTCAGAGGGGGCTATCCACTGGTTCAAAAGAATAAAAACTACTAGTAATAAAATAAACTGTAAGTATTTTCTCTGCATAAATAGTCTGATCATGATAGCTTTTCACTCTTCTGGTTTGAGTGGCTACCAAACAAAACATGAACAATTTTTGATGCATTGATAACGCCAACGGTGTGCCCCAATTCATCGATCACCGTCACAGGTTTGCTGGAATTTAGTATCACTTCAGCAACGGTTTCAATAATGGCGTCTTTTTGTACTTTTAAGTCACTCATTGACTCAGTTGGGTCAAATTCATCCATTACAGATTCAATTTTTAAGACCTTTTCTCGTGGCACTTCCTCAGTGAACTTGCGCACATATTCCGTGGCTGGGTTAAGCACAATATTAGCGGGGGTATCAAGCTGTTCTATAATACCGTCCTTCATGATGGCGATGCGATCTGCCAAGCGTAAGGCTTCATCGAAGTCATGTGTGACAAATAATATCGTTTTGTGAAGTACCGATTGTAGTCGCAGAAATTCATCCTGCATTTCTTTTCGAATGAGGGGGTCAAGTGCAGAAAAAGGTTCGTCTAGGAACCAGATGTCGGGTTCAATTACGAGCGAACGGGCAATACCAACACGTTGTTGCTGGCCACCAGATAGCTGTCGGGGGAAATAGTTCTCGCGACCAGTCAGGCTCACAAGATCCACCATTTCTTTGGCCCGATTAACACTTTCTTGAGTGCTCACTCCCTTAACTTGTAATGGGAATGCAATATTTTCTAAAACTGTCTTGTGGGGTAATAAAGCAAAGTTTTGAAATACCATGCCCATTTTATTACGGCGTAATTCAATCAACTGCTTATTATTCATGGTGAGGATATCTTCACCTTCAATGAATATTTTGCCAGCAGTGGCATCGGTTAATCTTGAAATACATCTTAAGAGGGTTGATTTTCCAGAGCCAGATAAGCCCATGATAATCAGTAGTTCGCCTGCATGAATATCAAATGAAGCGTTGTTAACTCCAACGATGCAACCTGCTTCCTGGAATTTCGCAGCATCGACTATGCCATGAGATTTTTTTAACATGCTTCCTGCATTGTCACCAAAAATTTTATAAACGGAGTCACAACGGATAACGGGTTCGACTGAAGGTGACGTTTCATTTTGCATAGACATAGGCGGATTCATTATTTTAGATTTTAAGAATTAATGGTGACCTTTTGAGCAATTTAGTAAAAGCCATGAGGTCTAAAAAGAACCCTCTGGTTGGATACCAAGCAGAGGGTTGCATTACTTCAGATTACATTAGTTTAACTTAACTATCACTTAGTCCAAGCCATCCAAACGTTTTCGTTTTCAGCAAGCCACTTTTTAGCTGCGTCTTTATGGTCTAGTTTTTCAACGTCAACTAAAGCCGCCATTTGACCCACTTGAGTGGTAGTGAATGATAACTTACTAAACGCGGTATAGGCAGCAGGGTGAGTTTTTGGGAACTTGTAGTTCGCAGCTTTCTTCAACCAGCCTTTTGGTGAACCACAACTTCCATCACCACCATCCTCTTTGCGACAGCCATCGAAGTAGGGTGGGAACTCAATGAATGTGAAACCTTCAGCATCGGTAAAGTTAGGTGTCCAGTTAAAGACTACTGTACCACGACCTTCTTTTTTTGCTGAATTAAGTTCTGTCCAGAGTGCATCAGCACTACCAGCAAACTTAACGGTCCACTTATCAGCTAGGCCTAAAGCTTCAATGCGATCTGGCATTAAATTACCGTGCCAGCTCTGTGGGCCTTCCAACCAACGACCTTTGCCACCTGAATCAGCCGTAGTAAAATTAGCACTACAATCTTTTAGCGCTTCCCAACTAGGTAAACCGGGGCATAGACCTTTTTCGATGACCCAAGTTGGAACACCTACTTCTTCAAGCGTCGTTGCTGCATGACTACCTGCATCGATTACACCGCCTTTAGCCATGGCATTGTAGAACGAAGAACCAAAAGTAGACTGCCAAACTTCGTGTGAAATGGTCACGTCACCGTTACGAATCGACTCGTAAACAGCCTGTGTGTCGGCTGGAACATATTCAACGTTGCTACCCATGCTTTCAAACATGCCACCGATAACATAAGCCATAACCACTTGACTAGACCAGTTGTGGATTGGGATAACAATGGGTTGTGTACTATCAGCGGCTTTGGCTATACCAGTTAATGATAATGCAATGCCAGCTGCACCGGCTATAAGAGTATTTCTAAATTTCATTAGTCTGACCTCAATATTATTTTAGTTATTAAAATTAGTGCATTTACCAACCATTAGTAAAAAGCACCAGCTGTTAAATAACAGCCTTAAACCATGTGCAGTCATTATGGGCGACTCTTGTGAGTCTAATTGAGCTGCAGCAGTTCTAAGAGCTAACTTGCTCACTACAAATGCAATGGCGCGCTTGCTTAACACATAATGCATGGCTCCAGATATTATGTTTATTGGTAGCTAGGCATTACTATTTCTTTGATTACAGGCAAAGTCCTGTTTATTTTTTGACTGAGGATGCTGCCTAAGTCAAAAAAGGGTGGCAACACTAGCCCACTTTAAGCTCTGACCCGAGATTTATTAGGGTCATAGTGAGAAATACCCACTACGGTTGCAGGAATACGTTTAATATGGCCATCCAGTTTGCCTACCTCTACCTGCATACCAGGTTCGATGTGATCAATGGACATGCTGCACAAGGCGATGTTCTGATTTAATATGGGAGAGCGCACGGCGCTAGTAATGGTGCCTACTTGTTGGCGGCCTACGCGCACACATTCTCCATGGCTGGCAATTTCTTCACCTTCTAATACTAAACCCACCAACTGGCGCTGCGGATTCGCTTGTCGTTCAATCAAAGCCTCTCGGCCAATAAAATCTTCGTCTTTTGTTTTGAGTGGCACGGTGAAACCGATGCCGGCTTCAAACGGGTCTGTTTGGTCGTTAAATTCATAATCGGCAAAAATGAGTGCCGATTCAATTCTTAGATTATCCAGCGCCTCTAGACCTAAGGGTGTGATACCAAATTCTTGTCCGGCTTCCCAAACTGCATCCCATACTTCATGACCATGTTTAGGGTGACACCATACTTCATATCCACGCTCACCCGTATAACCCGTGCGGGACACAGTCACAGGGACGCCTTGAGGTCCACCAATACGGCCATGGGTAATTCGAAACGGACGCAAGTCTTCAATGGTTGTTTGGCTATCAGGTGTGAAAATCACTTTCTTCAAAGTTTCTCCACTAAGTGGCCCCTGTACGGGCAAATTGTGTAGTTGATCGTTAGAGTCCTTGATCACTACTTTAAAATTTTTCTCAATCGCCACTTTGCGCAACCATTCAATGGCACCATCGCAACCCCCAACCCAACGGAAGTTATCTGCACCAAGACGGAAAACAGTGCCATCGTCTACCATGCAACCATTGTGGTAGCACATGGCGGTGTAAATGACTTGGCCAATGGCAAGCTTACGAATATTGCGGGTGACTGCGTAGTTTAATAAATTTTCGGCATCTGGCCCTAAAACTTCGCATTTACGCAGCGGGCTTAGATCCATCAATACAACCTTTTCACGACATGCCCAGTATTCGGCGATGGCACCATAGTTACTAAAATGGTTGGCTAGCCAATAGCCATTGTAATCAACAAAGTGCTGAGTCATGGTGGCGAAGCGGTCGTGGAATGCTGTTTTCTTGGTCATAGTTGAATCCGCTACGGCGTTTTTACGGAAGGCATTGCCTTTCTCAAAGTGATTATCAGCGGCGTAAATCCGCACGTGAATGTCGGTTGGGTTCCAACCATTAGCTGGGCTGGTGTCGTCTGGGCAAGCCGTTGAGCCACAAACAAGGTCGACCTGAGCTTGCATTAATACGTAGTCACCAGGGCGAGTCCAAGGCTGGCAAGAGCTATGTTGATCGTAATCATCGTAGCCAGTGTTAAAGAAAAAATTGACTGCGGGCCAGCCTTTACGTGGTGCTATGCCCATTGGTCCCAGTACTGCGTTCAAGTTGTCTGAGCAATTCGTGTGGCCAGGGTAGCCAGTGTCATCATAATACTTTGCACTGCACGCTAAATTAAAGGTATCGTGGCGCCCCACAGTGTCTTGGATCACATTAAGAATGTTAATCTGATCATCGGTATAAAACTTGTCGTGCAAACCGGGGCCAGGAAAGGCAGACGCCATTAGGGTTCGGGTTGTTAATGGGCAAATCAGTTTTTCTACCCCTTCAGCTAAACGAGCAGCGTCTAGAGCAATGAAATCTGAGCATTGACGCCCAGCAACATCAATAATTTGAATGTATTCTCCAGCTTTGACTAAATAACTTTCAGCGGTGCTGTTGTGCACGCGAATCTCACGATCTACCACTCCCAATGGTGTTGGCAAATCCTCGTCTTCAATCAATGGGCCACCAGTGACGCCAACGATAATGTCGGTAGGTGGGAGTAGCTGGTCGGGTCCCATGTCTTCGCCTGGAGCCGCAATCAAACACAGACAGTCACTCATGATGGTGAAAGTCTGCTTACTTTGGGGTTTTGACTTGGCACCAAATATGGAAATACCTTGGCAGCTTTTGTGATCGTTAGCGTCCATCCATTTGCGCAAGGGTGCAATATCACTATTAGCAGCCGCACCCAAGCTTGCAAGATCGGCCTTTCCATCTTTATCGAAGGCAATAAGCTGTGCTTCCTGCTCACCTTCTGGATCATGCACAGTTAGGGTAGAGCCTGCAGCCAATTGTAAAGAGATCAAATGCTGTGCAGGTACTCGGTAGCGTTGTGTGCCATCCGCACCCATGACGGGATGTGGCATAGGGTTGGCACTGTAGTAACTCAGGGGTTTCATAGGCACTGGGCTCAATATAGTCCTGTTAAAATCGCAGAGCTCAACGATCCTGCTACCCTCAGACTAACAAGTTGATATGAACAGATTTTGTCTATGCTATGAATGGAATGTAATATTTTGTTATTTTTTTTAACAAAGCAGTTTAAAGTGGCGGTCATTAGCGCACTAGGTCTTCTCTAGCCTTGCTAAGGTGCTCCATCATATGGGCTTTTGCCGCTTGAGCATCGCGCTGGCTAATGGCCTCAAACAAAGCACGGTGATGGGCATTGTATTGGGTCATATTTTGTTGGCTCAGCACTTCACCTCGGCTAGCCCGCCATAGTTCATGGCGGCGTACCTCATTAACCTGCTCATAAATCCAAATCATTAATGGGTTGCCACAGGCCTCGGCGATACTTTGGTGAAAGGCTTCATCTGCAATGGAAAATTGCTCTGCAGTACGAGCCGCTTCCACTCGCTCTAAAGCCATACGCAGTTGTTCAAGGTCTCTGCCGGCAGCATGATGCACCGCCAGGTCAACGATGATAGGTTCGAGCATGTTACGCACTTGCATTAGCTGCATTGGACTGGTGGTGTCAGCGAATTGGCTAGCCACTTTATCTGTGGTTGGCGGCATCACAAAAGTGCCACTACCGACTTTGCGTGTCACTAGACCGTCCTGTTCTAGGAGGGCGAGCGCACTTCTCAGCGTGCCCCGAGAGACATCATAATGACTGGCTAACTCACGTTCTGCAGGAAGGCGCTCGTTGACTCTATAAACTTGCTTGCGTATCGCCTCAGCAAGAGCACCTGCAAGGGCCCGTGCCCCATTGGGCCTCGACTGTCGTCGATCAAAGGTTTGATAGTTTAGAGGCGCCGTACTTGGAAACATGGTGGATCACTATTTTTGGTTTGATATTGGTTACAGGTTAGCATACAAATTCTTCTAATTGGTATACTTATTGGTATAAATTTAATGACGATTAATTTTTTATAAAAATTATGTGCAAATTAATGTTTTTTATTAAATAAAAAAAATCCATTATAAACAGTCATGTAATGAAATTTGACAATATTTGTAGTAATAATTTACAAAATAAAGCTTGCCTCATCAAATTCATAAATGGTATAAAATTGGAGTGCTATATGTGTACCTTTAATGTACCAAAAAGTCTAATTTGTGTGCAATTAAAGGTCCTAAGCCCTAAAAACAATAATATGAGGAGGCATCGATGACAGATTTACAACAGTATGTTGACGCTCCAGGTCGGGATGATCTGGTTAAACAAGTTCGCGCTAAAATTGATGAACTAGGCATTACCTATGTTTATTACCAATTTATTTCGGTGACGGGTCGCATTGTGGGTAAAGGCATCCCAGCACGCCATTGGGAGCGTACCGCAGCCAAGGGTTTTCAACTCGTATATGGTTCAACCGCGAACTTAGCTATTGATCGTCATGGTGAATATATTGGCTATGGCCCTGAAGCTTCAGAATTGGTGGGCATTGCTGACCCAGACACTTTTGTCCAGCTGCCTTGGGACAAGCGTGTCGCTCGCGTTTTTTGTACTCTATTTCGCAACCGTGAAGAACGTGTTAATCCGGGTCAATTTTTGACGTCTGATTGTCGTGGCAACCTACGTCGCATTCACGATGAATTCAAGGGTAAGCATGGCTTAGAAATGCGTTGTGGCACTGAGCCAGAAATGATGTGGCTAAAAAAAGGCGAAGATGGCCAACCCGATGGCGGCGTCACAAAACCGACCTGTTACCACATTGACCAGTTTGAAGAATTACGCCCTGTATTCATGCGAGTCATTGAATACTCTGAGCAAATGGGCTTGGACATCATCCAAGGAGATCACGAAGATGCACCTGGCCAGTTAGAGCTCAACACCCAGTATGACGACGTGCTCCAGAATGCAGATCGGTTAACCACTTATCGCCAAATCTGTGCTCAAGTGGCACGAGAATTTGGTCTGATTGCATGCTTTATGAGTAAGCCATTTATGGGTGTTTCAGCTTCTGGATGTCATCACAACATGTCGCTGTGGTCGGGCGGTGAAAACGTTTTTCATCCTGAGATTGCGGGTGGTGATTCAGTGCCAGGAATGCCTGGACCATTTACCTATCGTGAGGGTGGTCATAACACCTTTATGCCAGTGCCAGAGATTCATGCATCAAAGCCAGGCCCTATTGGACTGCAGTCAATAGGTGGTGTTATCGCTCATTTACCTGCACTAACGTCCATTGGATCGTCGACAGTGAACTCTTACCGTCGCCTCTGGGATACGGGCTTCTGGGCGCCTATTTTTGCTGACTGGGGCTACCAGAATCGCACCTGTGCGTTGCGAGTATCTGCCCCAGGCCGCTTTGAGTATCGTTCTGTTGATTCGATGGTGAATCCTTACCTGATGGGGGCGGCACTTCTTAAAGCCTTTGACGATGGGATCGACAATGACCTTGATCCAGGTGATCCAGAAGAACGTAACATCTACGCGGCCATGGAAGCCGGTAAGCTGGTCAAAAAATTACCGATGTCTTTAGGTGACGCCATGATTGAACTTGATAACGATGAAGTCATTAAATCTTCAATGCCTGGTGAAATGTATACGGTCTATAGTGCGCATAAGAATGATGAGTGGGAACGCTTCAATCAGACTGTGACGAACTGGGACACAGAAACCTATCTTGATTGCTTGCCATAAATAGCGAGTCTTCAGAAAACCCCAGCTGGAAGGGCTAATAACCTTCCAGCTAATTTTATAACTACTCTAAAAGTAAATATTAGGAGACGCGACCATGTGTGGTATTGCAGGCCTTATCCATAAGAAGGCGGGCGGTGCAAACATCGGACAAGAAATGACTGATATGCTTCAAGCTTTGAAGCATCGCGGACCAGATTCTACCGGTTATGCGCTATATGGCTCCCCCATTAGTAACTACATAATGCGTATCAACCTTGCTGAGCAAGCTGATACGAAAAAAGGTTTCGATGTTGCCTCACAGCTTCAAACTCGCAACGACCAAGTTGATGCGCGGATGGCTGAATTAGGTGCCAACATTGCTAAGAAAGAAAACACAACAACCTATGCGTTGCGTTATGAAGTGTCTTTTGAAGGCGACCTTAAAAACTTAATCGATTACATCGAAGACATCGAAGGCGTTGAAGTCATGTCTTGTGGCAATGGTCTTGAATTGATCAAAGACTTGGGTGATGCAGCAGTTGTTTCTGCCCAATATGGTATCAATAGTTTTCAAGGCTCCCACGCGATTGGACACACCCGTATGGCAACTGAGTCGGATGTAGACATCCGTTCAGCACACCCTTACTGGGCTTATCCGTTTGCAGACGTTTCTGTGGTGCACAATGGCCAGTTAACCAATTACTGGACTAACCGTCGGGCGCTAGAGCGTTTGGGTAATCGTTTTAACTCCAACTGTGACTCAGAGCTTATTGCTGTGTACATCGCTAATCGCATTAGTGAAGGCGATGACTTAGAAAAAGCTATGCGTCGTTCGGTAGAAGACCTGGACGGAGTATTCACATACTTAGTGGCGACTTCTGATGCGCTGGGGATGGCTAAAGACGTTATGGCTGCAAAGCCTATGGTTATTTACGAGAGTGATGACTTTATTGCATTGGCTTCTGAAGAAGTTTCAATCCGTAAAATTTTTGATCACGATATTGATACATTTGACCCCTATGAAGGCGAGGTGCGCGTATGGCAACGGTAAGCACGTCCGGTCAATCCCATGATATGGGTTTGCATACGGAAAAGCTCACAAACCGAACTCAGCAACGTTTTTTTGATGCTGGCGAGTCGGCTAATCTAACTTATGCATGGGCTCCAGTAGTCGACACAAACAAGGTAGGAACTTTGGATTGTGAAGGCATGGACGCAACTGCAATTAACATTCGCATACGCGAATTAATGGATCAAGGTTGTGGCACCATTGACCTGAGTAATCCAGGCTCTATGCACGGACTATGTGTAGGCATACTCAGCCGTTTACAACTGAACGTGACTGGCAGCTTAGGTTACTTCGGCTGTGGTTTGATCGATGGACCTAACGTGCACATCTCTGGCCGAGTTGGCTGGTCGTGTGGTGAAAATATGATGGCTGGAACCATTGTCGTTGACAAAAATGCAGGTTCTACCTTTGGTGCAGCTATCCGAGGTGGTGACTTAGTCTGCAGAGGCAACGTAGGTTCACGTACGGGCATTGACCAAAAAGGCGGCACGATTATTGTAGGTGGCAAGACGGGTGCATTTACAGGATTTATGATGCAGCGTGGCCGTATGATCATTCTTGGTGATGCAGGCATAAACCTGGGCGATTCTATGTACGATGGGACCATCTACGTAGGCGGAAAAATTGAAGGCTTAGGTGTAGATGCCGTGCCAGCTGACTTAAATGACCTTGACCGTAAATGGTTAAAGTCAAAGCTTGATCTATATGGTATGGAAGCGCCTAACGGCATCGATAACATTCAAAAGATCGTTGCTGGTAAGCAGTTGTGGAACTACGACAACCTCGAACCATCAGAGAAGAAGCTAGTTCTTTAAGAGCAGCGAGGAAATTTATTATGTCAGTTGTTAACAAAAAAGAAATTATCGGCCAGAGCTTCATGTTCCCGCCCGAAGTTATGAATGACATTCATATCAAGTCCGACCTTGGTCGGTATCGTATGCGTGCGTTTTCATTGTTCAAAAAGATCCCCAGTTGGGACGATTTGACCTTTATGCCAGGTACTTTGACCCGCTTCGTAATCGAAGGTTATCGTGAGAAGTGTCTTACAAAAACAGTCATTGGCCCAAACTCTAAACGGCCATTAGTGCTAGATATTCCTGTTTATATCACAGGTATGAGTTTTGGTGCATTGTCTTATGAAGCTAAGACCGCTTTGGCGCGTGGCGCAACCATGGCAGGCACTGCGACCTGTTCTGGTGAAGGAGGCATGATTCCTGATGAGCGCCGCTACTCAGAAAAGTGGTTCTATCAGTGTATCCAGTCTCGTTACGGCTTTAACCCTCATCATTTGCGTCTTGCTGATGCCTGCGAATTCTTTATTGGCCAAGGCTGTAAAGTGGGTTTAGGCGGTCACTTGATGGGGCAAAAAGTAACCGATCAAGTTGCTGAGATGCGTTCATTACCCGCCGGTATTGACCAGCGGTCTCCTGCTCGTCATCCAGATTGGTTGGGTCCGGACGATCTATCTTTGAAGATCAAAGAGATTCGTGAAGCCACTGATTGGCAGATTCCTATTCAGCTTAAATTGGGTGCCGCTCGTGTGTATGATGATGTGCGGATGGCCGCCAAGTGTGAGCCAGACTCTATCTTCATCGATGGTATGGAAGGCGGCACTGGTGCTGGCCCACANNATTGCCACTGAAGAAACGGGTGTGCCTGGCATCGCTGCGATACGTCAAGCGCGAAATGCCCTTGATGACGTCGGCAAGTCTGGTGAAATCAGTCTTGTTTATGCTGGTGGTATTCGCAATGGTGGTGACGTCGCTAAGGCTTTGGCACTGGGTGCTGACGCGGTAGCGATTGGTCACTCCTCGTTGATGGCTTTGAACTGCAACCGTGACATTGATGAAGCTGATTTCCCTAACGAAATAGGCGTAGAAGCAGGTTCGTGTTACCACTGCCACACTGGTCGTTGTCCA
>DDCR01000005.1 GCA_002335115.1 Oceanospirillaceae bacterium UBA2001 | reverse complement strand
CCGCTGCTAAATATTGCGTGGCATGCCGACATTCGTGCGCCCATGTGGCACAAACTAGCCATTAATAGTGTGATTAATGCGCTCACTGCCATCTATCAATGTGCGAATGGAGAACTCATTAATCATCCTCAGGGTCGACCAAGGTTGCAGCAGTTGTGTATAGAAACCCAAGACGTGATGTCCCGTGTAGGCATCGAACCCTTGGGGCAAGGCTTGCTCAACTCGGCATTGCGCGTGTTGCAGCAAACTGCGCTCAATAAATCATCCATGTTGCAAGACTGCCAAGCAGGCAGACCAACAGAAGTTGAGGCGATTAATGGTTACATTATTCAACAAGGAGCACTATACCATTTGCCTTGTGCAGGCCATAAACAGGTTTGCGAAGATTTGAGACGCATATGTGCAAGTTAAGGCTTGCCAATAAATAGGGGCCTACCCGTATAATAGTGGTGTGAAAGTTACTAAATAATAGGTGGTTATGCTCGTTGTTCGCCCCATTGGTCCTCAAGACCAAGATTCTTTGTACCAAATTGCTGTGGATTCTGGTGTGGGTTTTACCTCCTTACCCATAAATCGTGATGTGCTAAACGAAAAAATTGCACGCTCTGTGGCGTCTTTTGCCAAACCAGTGACCGAGCCCTTTGATGAAGGCTACTTGTTTGTTTTGGAGGACACTCAAACAGGTGAGGTAATAGGGACTACTGCAGTAGAGGCTAGTGTTGGCAAACGCGCGCCGTTTTATCATTATCACCGTCAAACTGTGGTGCATGCATCACCCACCCTTGAAGTCCACAACAAAATGGAAGTGCTGACTTTGTGCAACCATTACACAGGATGTGCTGAGGTGTGTACCTTATTTTTGCAAGAAGCACATCGCACTGGTACCAACGGGCGCCTCTTATCCAAGAGCCGGTTTTTATTTATGGCCCAATTTATGGAGCGATTTGGCAGTAAAGTCATTGCTGAGATGCGAGGGGTCAATGATGCCAATGGTAACTCACCTTTTTGGCACTGGTTGGGTACCCATTTTTTCTCTATGGAGTTTAAACAAGCTGACTATCTCGTGGGTTTAGGTAACAAAGTATTCATTGCTGAACTCATGCCTAAATACCCTCTCTATGTCAATTTACTCAGTCCTGAGGCCCAAGCCGTCATCAGCCATGTGCATGAAAAAACACGCCCTGCTCTTCGCTTGTTAGAAAAAGAGGGCTTTCAGCATATTGGCTATGTGGATATATTTGATGCCGGGCCCACCGTAGAAGCGCAATTGAAAGACGTAAGCTCTGTTAAAAATAGCCAAGTGTGTAAGGTGAAAATAGCTCAGCCCAAAGAAGATGCAGCATTGTTCTTGATCAGTAATACCAAATTGAGTCTCTTTCGCAGCAGCATTGTCGCCATCTCTTTTGATGAAAATGGTAATGCTTTAATTAACCAAGAAACGGCGCAAGGATTACAACTCCAAGATCAAGACCTATGCCGTTTAATAGCCGTTGAGGCCTACTACAAAACCCTCCAACGCCTGTAACACAGAAAAAGGAATCTTTATGACCGTGTGTATTAAAACTGGGGGCGAACTTGTTGTCGACGCCCTTGAAGCCCATGGTGTAAAACAACTTTTTTGTGTGCCGGGTGAAAGCTATTTAGAAGTGCTTGATGCATTGCACGACAGTCCTATTGTCGCTACCAGTGCGCGTCAAGAAGGCGGTGCTGCCATGATGGCAGAAGCATGGGGTAAACTCCACGGCACCCCCGGCATTTGTTTTGTCACACGAGGCCCCGGGGCAACTAACGCCAGTGCTGGCATTCATGTGGCACAGCAAGACTCCACCCCCATGATTTTGTTTATTGGCCAAATAAATAGCCAGTTACGCCATAGAGAAGCTTTTCAAGAAGTGGACTACGGACAGTTTTTTGGTGCCATGGCGAAGTGGGTGGCCGAAATAGATTCTCCAGATCGCATCACTGAAATGGTAAGCCGAGCTTGGTCTGTTGCCTCCAGTGGTCGCCCTGGCCCTGTGGTATTGGTATTGCCTGAAGATACCTTATCTGGTGAGGCTATGGGTAATGACATTAAACCTTTTAGTACCCTAGAAACTTACCCGAGTTCAGCAGATTTACAGCACCTGGCTAATCTTCTCGAGCAAGCGAATAAACCCATCATTATTATGGGAGGGAGCCGTTGGTGTGCCGATTCAGTGGCTCACATAGCGACCTTTGCAGAACAGTTTAAGGTACCAGTGGCGTGTTCGTTCCGACGCCAAATGTTGTTTAACCATAATCACCCTAACTATGCCGGTGATGTAGGCTTAGGCATCAACCCTGATTTAAAATCAGCCATTAGTGATGCCGATTTGGTCATCCTTATGGGTGGACGTTTTTCAGAGGTGCCATCACAAAATTATCAATTACTTGGCGTCCATGGTGCTCAGCAACAACTGATTCATATCCACGCCTCCGCTGAAGAACTCGGCCGTGTGTACCGTGCTGATTTAGCCATTCATGCCAGCCCTAAAGCGTTAGCACAGGGGCTTTCGCAATTGAACCCTACTCAAAAAGTGACCCCAGAGCGTTTGGATCACTTGTCTAAGTGCCACAAAAACTACCAGAACTGGTCAAGTTTACCCACTGAAGCCCATCCTGGTGAGGTACAGATGCCGGCCGTGATGGCCCATCTAGCCGCCTCTTTGCCTAAAAATGCCATTATAACCAATGGTGCAGGCAACTATGCCACATGGATCCACCGCTTTTGGAAGTTTTCTGAATATGGCACCCAACTTGCGCCAACTAGTGGGTCTATGGGCTATGGTTTGCCGGCCGCAATCGCTGCAAAAATAGCTTATCCCAATAAAACGGTTGTGGCTTTTGCTGGCGATGGTTGTTTTCAAATGACCATGCAAGAATTTGGTACTGCCGTGCAAGCCAAGGCGGCTGTTGTGGTATTAGTTATCGACAATGGCATGTATGGCACCATCCGCATGCACCAAGAACTCCATTTTCCTGACCGTATCAGTGTCACTAACTTGGTTAATCCAGACTTTTGCGCCTTAGCAAAAGCTTATGGTGCTTTTGCCACTCAGGTGACTAACAGTGACCAATTTCCTCAAGCTTTTAGCGCCGCAGTAGCGGCAAAAAAACCAGCCTTAATTCACATCAAATTGGACCCCCAGGCCCTCACTCCAAGCAAGACCCTCAACCAGATTCGTGATGGCACATAGCATTTATAAATTATGAGTATTATGCTTTAGTCTAATAAAAATGAGTCATAAACTAATATTCAGCCAATAAATCGGCTATGATCTTTCGACTTTAATCTATTGGACTCAAATGATGGCTGAATTATCCTTAAGTCGCTCAAAACGAATCATTAATGCGACCTTGGCCAAAGGTAAGGCACTTGGACTCAACCCATTATCTGTTGTGGTGTTGGATACCGGTGGCCATGTCAAAGCTTTTGAACGCCAAGATGGTGCTTCACCAGGGCGTTTTGCAGTCGCCCAAGCCAAGGCTTATGGTGTGGTTATGCTCGGTATGCCAGGCAGTTCACAGATGGCAAGAGCCGAGTCTCAACCGTATTTTATTGTCACCGCTAATGCCGCTTTGGACGGCAAAATGATTCCTGTACCAGGCGGTGTATTGATCCAAAACGAACGTGGTCAAACGCTGGGAGCGCTCGGTGTAACAGGCGATAGCTCAGACAATGATTTAATCGCAGCAATGGCAGGTATTGAAGCAACAGGGCTAGTGGCGAAAGGATAAATATGCCATCATTAAGGTTCGGACTTCTACTTAAAACACACCAATGACACAACTGCTCAAAACCTCAAAAGACCAGATGAAAGTCTGGCGTCACCATTTGCATCAACACCCAGAAACCGAATTTTCAGTATTTGATACGGCTGCCCTTGTGGTACAAAAGCTGACCGAGTTTGGCCTAGTCGTCCACCAGGGTATTGGTAAAATAGGGATCGTTGGACAGTTAACTAAGGGCACATCTACCCAAGCCATCGGTTTACGCGCGGACATGGATGCACTCGCTATCCAAGAGCAAAATGAATTTTCTCATAAATCACTCAACGACGGGTGCATGCATGCCTGTGGTCACGATGGCCATACGAGTATGTTGTTAGGAGCGGCCCAAGAGTTAGCGGCACATGGTGACTTTGATGGCACGGTCTATTTTGTATTCCAGCCCGATGAAGAACATGGCGCAGGTGCTCAAGCTATGATTGATGATGGTTTGTTTGAGCGATTCCCAATGCAGGCCATCTATGGACTGCATAATATGCCGGGTATGGCAGCAGGTCATATGTCCATGAATTCAGGCGGTGTGATGGCCAGCGAGGATAATTTTAAAATTGTGGTTAAAGGCCGCGGTGGTCATGCTTCTCAGCCCCATCACCACATTGATCCATTAGTCATTGGTGCTGAGATATTACTCGCACTCCAAACCATCGTGGCACGGAGCATTGGCCCAGAGCACCAAGCTGTAGTGTCAGCTACAGAGTTCGTTACCGACGGTGCGGTGAACGTTATTCCCAGCACTGTCACTATTACAGGTGATTGTCGTAGCTTCTCTGAACCAGTGCAGGATTTGATAGAAGCCCGTATGGGGCAATTAGTGGCAGGTATTTGTCAGGCCCATGGTGCCGAACATGAATTTATCTACGACCGCGTGTTTTGGGCAACCATTAACAGCGAGAAGGAAACCCAATCAGCGGGTAAAGCAGCGGTGGCCTTATTGGGGCAGGAACAAGTCGACTTAGCATGTCGCCCAAAGTCGATCTCTGAAGACTTTTCCAGCATGTTGCGGGTGAAAGATGGGTGTTATGTGTTTTTGGGCAATGGCATTGATAGCGTTGGTGGGTGCATGCTGCACAATCCCCACTACGATTTTAATGACGATGTTTTAGAGACAGGTGCCGCTTATTGGGTCACTTTAGTACAACAAGAATTAGCTGCAGACGCATTGGTAGACTAAAAAGCCGTATGAGTTATGAAGGGTCTGATTATTGACATAACATTTTTAAAGCGAATACGGTAATTGTCTATATGAACCGTAGAATGCCTCCGTTAAACGCTCTTAAAGCCTTTGAAGCAGCCGCCCGCCTTTTAAGTTTCACTGCAGCTTCGGCCGAGCTAAATGTAACCCAAGCGGCTATTAGTCACCAAGTAAGAACCTTAGAGACATACCTCGGCCTAGAACTGTTTAACCGCGCTCATCAGCGCCTTTCGCTAACCAATGCAGGCAAATCATATTTGCCTACGCTGACTCAGTCCTTCGACCTTATCGGCCAGGGTTATAAAGAAATCATCACCAATAGGAAATCTTTTCGTCTTAACATTAAGGCTCCTTCATCATTTTCTGTGCAATGGTTGTTGCCTAGAATAGCGAACTACCAGCAGCAACATCCAAGTATTGACGTGCATTTATCTGCGCAAGATAACGACATCAATTTTTTTCCAGAAGCGTTTGATATCGAAATCCAATACTTCTTGGAACCTTGCACCAACAGTCACAGCACATTGCTTTTTGCAGAAGAGATATTTCCTGTCTGCAGTCCCAAACTACTGGCGGGCCCCCAACCCTTATTGCAACCATCAGACCTAGCCAAACACAGGTTACTGCATATCAATTTTTACCCAGAGGATTGGGCAATGTGGTTAGACCACGCTGGTGTGAGCCATATCAATGCTGAGTTAGGCCATCGCTTTGATCAGTCCATGCTCACTTTAAAAGCCGCCAAACATGGTGCGGGCATCGCTTTAGGCAGATCCCCTATCGTTAATCAAAAGCTCGCCAACGGTACACTGGTGGAACCTTTCAATATCCGTTTACCCAGCCAAGGTGGCTACTGGCTCACTACCAAATCCGACTTAGCCACCTGTCCCCACGTCGCTGACTTTAAGGACTGGCTATTGCAAGAATGTGATGCAGATCAAAGCACCGGCACTAGCAGTTTAAACTAACGTGGTTGCGTGTTGCGGTCTTCAGAAAGGCGCTGAGTTGGGCCATCTTGATGGAAAAGCCAACCCGTCAAACTGCGGTCATTATTTCGCATATGCCAATTAAGCATCTTTTGCGCATACCCTAGCATCACCTCAGTATAATCAGGGTGTCCAGCTAAATTATTGAGCTCATCTGGGTCATTTCGAAGGTCAAACAGCAGCGCAGGTAACTGGTTAAAATGCACATATTTATAATCATAGTCTCTTATCACTGCCAAAGAACACTCATCTAAAGACAGCCCAAAATGTTGTTCTGGCTTGCCTTGCACTACATCACGAAAATCATATTCCCAATGCACACAGGTGCGCCAGGCGAAGTTAGCCCGGGATTCAAGAAACGGTCGCAAGCTAAAGCCATCACATTGCACCGGCGGTGTGGCGCCTAAAAGATCTAATATGGTGGGCATCAAATCAATATTTTCACTAAACTTTGACACCTGTTGACCACGACTGTCATCCCATTCTGAACCCGGCGCACGAATAATCAAAGGAATATGATAAGACTGGTCAAAAAAACCTAATTTACTTAATAGATAATGGTCGCCCAGTTGCTCTCCATGATCAGAGCTAAATACAATTAAACTACTTTCCAATAAGTTGCGCTCGGTTAAAAAATCTAATAACCGCCCCATTTGTGCGTCAACCTCAGTCATCATACCGTAGTACGTGGTTTTAAGTTGCTGCAGGTCTTCGTCATTAATCGTAGGCAAAAGAGACTCACCATAATGTGACTTTTGCGCTAACTTCTCATCAATTTCAAACTTAACATAGGGGTGCGTAGCCTGCTCCTGAGCCAAACTGGCGTGCCGCACAGGTGCTTCTGTCTCCGCAGACTGATACATACTATGATAAGGCTCGGGGACTAAAAATGGCGGATGAGGACGCAACCAAGAAAGGTGTATAAACCATGGCTCATCCGCTTTCAGATCTATATATTGCATTACTTTTTCATTGAGAAAAGCAGTTTCTGTGTGTTCGGCAGAGTAGGGTGCTGGAAGGTACCCTACCCCGCGCTTATCTTGCCTATTTTGATCATCAAACTGATGATAAATATCCTCACATTGAGGGTCTACTGGGGTCGAATAACCTTTATCGGCTAACCACTGCACCCAAGGAAGCGGTGCTTCAGTTAAACCTTGTCCCAGCCGATAACCAGGCAGCTCTGTTTCATAGGTCGTGCGCCTAGGATCATTTTCGGCCAGATCACGAGGATCAAGTGCCGTATCAGTATAGCCAAATAAAACAGGATCGAAGCCACATTTGCGGGCCTCCTGAGCCATATTGGTAAAACGCCTGTCCAAGGGCGTGCCATTATCGCAGACCCGATGGTTTTTTAGGTACATGCCTGTGTGAATTGAAGCTCGCGAGGGGCTGCAAGGGGCTGATTGAGCATAATGCTGAGAAAATAACACCCCAGATGCAGCTAGTTTATCTAAGTTAGGTGTTTGTACCACCGGATGACCTAAAGCTGAGAGACAACTACCACGCCATTGGTCTGCGGTAATAAATAATACATTTTTAATCATGCTCAGCTTTACTCCAATTTAATATTTCTGGCCACGCATAATATAAACCACAGTAGGTCTTTACGTCATCAAATATTAATAATAACGCTGATGAAATATAGTAATAGAGACCAAAACACGACGCCAGAAATAACCCTTTAAAAGCGCATATTCACTGCTATATTACCTATTCTAATTTGCACCATAAGATATTCACGCTTGACCCTTCACGCAAAAACACCGAGCATATGAGCAAAATCATACTATTGTTAAATTCTTTGGTTAACTATCATGAAAAAGCTTTTTTTGAGCACTATTGAAGATGCATTGAAGCAATCTAGAGTCACCATAAAAGGCTACTACCGGCAGCGCATCATCGTTGAATCTAAAGCCGACGCTAGCCCAGTGACAGAAGCAGACCGAATGGTAGAAAGCCAGATTCGCCATATCATTAGCCAACGTCACCCAGACCATAGCATCATAGGTGAAGAACACGGAACCCATCATAATTTGGCCGATTACACTTGGGTCATTGATCCCATTGATGGGACTAAAAGTTTTATTTCCGGTATGCCAACCTTTGGTACCTTAATTGGTATCACTCACCACCAACAGCCCAAGATTGGGGTCATTGATATGCCCATGCTGGATGAACGTTGGATTGGCACTATCGATGAAAACACGACCTTCAATGGGGAAATCTGCAGCGCCTCAAACGTCCAACAACTGGCCCAAGCAACACTCTACTGCACTGAACCTAGCATGTTTAATGCGACTCAATTGGACAAATTTGAACAATTGAGTGATTCAGTTTACCTGCACCGGTTTGGAGGTGATTGTTACAATTATGGGTTGTTAGCTTCTGGACAAATCGATTTGGTGGTCGAAGGCAGCCTACACTATTACGACATCATGGCTTTAATACCTGTGATAGAAGGTGCTGGAGGCGTTATTACCGATTGGCAGGGTGAGAAACTGCAAGATGGCTGGGATGGCCTAGTGATAGCCGCAGCAACCCCCGAATTGCATCAAGCTGCGTTAAACGTGCTTAATCAATATTAATGGTAACTGCAGCCCATTTACCCTGCTAGGCCATCGCTACATCAATTCTTGCCATCGATGGCATGCCACATTATGCTCAACACCCACACTTTCTAATTGAGGCTCGTCACGCCGACAAATATCAATGGCATGAGGGCACCTTGTTTGAAATTTACATCCCGGAGGTGGATTAGTGGGTGAAGGAATTTCACCTTCTAATTTTTGTGCCAGATTCTTTGCATCAGGATCTAGGGAAGGAATTGCAGACAACAAAGCCTTCGTATAGGGGTGGCAAGGATTATTGAACAACTCACGGGTCGGTGCAGTTTCTACCAAACGGCCAAAATACATCACCGCAACGTGATCGCAAATATGTGCGACAACACTCAAGTCATGACTAATGAATAAAAATGTTAGGCCCATCTCCTGCTGAATTTCTTTCAACAAATTGAGCACATCCGCTTGAATGGAGACATCAAGTGCTGCAACACTCTCATCAGCGACCACAAATTTAGGCTCAGATACCAGCGCGCGTGCAATGGAAATGCGTTGTCGTTGACCACCCGAAAAGGCATGGGGGAAACGGCGCAAATGTTCAAGATTTAAACGACATTTAGCAGCAATTTCGCGCACTCTTCTGTCTGTTTCTTCTCTTGATGAAGTCAGCTTCATAATTTCAAGGGGCTCGGCAATGATGTCCCTGACTGTCATGCGTGGACTCAAAGCTGCATAAGGATCTTGAAAAATTAATTGTGACCTAGTCCGGTAATCCTTCAGCTCTTTCGAACTCATATTGGACAGACTATAGTTAACCTCACCATCATTAAAATTAACAATGCCGTTGGTGATGGGTGCGGCCTTCAACATGGCTCTACCTAAGGTTGTTTTGCCTGAACCAGACTCGCCAACCAAACCAAAAAAACTTCCCTTCGTGATATTTAAAGTGACATTTTCAACGGCCCGCACAACAGGTTTAGGACCCAATAGTTTACCGCCGTTAATCGGATAGTGAACAGACACATTGTTAGCAGAAATTAACGTATCTCGCTTCATTTTCAAGTTCCTTTCTGGTCTTGCTGGTAGATGTGACATGCCACCATATGGTCATGGGAGATGGGGGTGAACTTAGGTATTTCACCACTGCATTGGGAACCCAAAAACTGGCTACAGCGAGTATTAAAAACACAGCCATTAGGACGTTCTAAAGGTGAAGGGATATCGCCTGGAATGGGTGTTAATGGAGAGTCTAAATCATCTAGTCTAGGCAAGGCCTTTATTAATCCCTGTGTATATGGGTGGGACGGATTACCAATAACCTGACGAACGGGGCCTTTTTCGACTACTCGTCCAAGGTACATGACCGCAACCGTATCCGCAGTTTGGGCAATAACACCCAGATCGTGGGTAATAAACACAATACCCATACCAAAATCTTTCACTAGATCCTTCATCAGATCTATCACTTGCGCTTGAATGGTCACGTCCAGGGCCGTTGTCGGTTCATCCGCAATAAGTAACTTAGGATTAGTGGATAACGCCATCGCTATCATTGCCCTTTGACGCATACCGCCAGACAACTCGAACGCATATTGCTTGAATCGGGTGCTTGCATCGGAAATGCCAACTCTGTTCAGCATTTCTATAGAGACTTCTTGAGCCTTGAGGGCACTCATACTGGTGTGTATCAATAACTGCTCCACCATTTGAGCACCAATAGTAATGGCTGGGGCAAAGCTGGCCATAGGCTCTTGAAAGATCATAGAGATCGCGCCACCACGGACAATTTGCAACTCTTGAGCTGTACGCAAGGACATGATATCCACTGGTCCATCAGCCAAATTTAGGCTTATTTTAGTGTTTTGGCCATAAATTGCGTTACTCGCATTGAGCTTCATCAAGGCCTTAGCTGTGACGGATTTTCCAGAACCACTTTCGCCAACCAAACCCATGATTTCGCCAGCCTCTAGGCTAAAAGACACATCATCAACAGCCGTGATACGACCTTCATCCGTATCAAAATCAAGAGTTAAGTTTTCTACATCAAGTAAACGGGTCATTTGTTAGTGTCCGCATAAGGGTCAGCAGCATCGCGTAAACCATCACCTACAAAAACAAACGCGAGTACCAAAACAATGAAAAATATGACTGGGATAAAATACCACTGATAGTTTAATAGAACATCAGCGCTGGTCACGTTTTGAAGCATGACACCCAACGAATTAACAGGGTCTTTAAGGCCTAGCCCAATAAAACTAAGCGCGGTTTCAGACAAAATCATATAGGGGAAAGAAATCACTAAATCAACAATAATGTAACTAGTAAAGCTGGGCAGCAGATGGCGCCGAATCACATGATGTGGGGAGGCTCCACACAGCTGCGCTGCCAGGACATATTCCTGATTTCGCTCACTCAGCAAGTGTGTGCGAATGCGTCGTGCCAATGTCGTCCAACCAATCAATCCAAGCACGAGCGAGATAAAGAAAAACCTTTCCTCTGAACTCCACGTGTCAGGGACAAATGCAGCCAATGCCATGAACAAGGGAATGTTGGGAATAGTCCTTACGGTATCTGTTACCATTTGCAGAACAGAATCTATTTTCCCACCATAATATCCTGAAATTCCACCAATCACTAAAGCCAAGAAAAATGCAATCAAAACGCCTATGGTGCCCACCGCCATAGAAGTGTTAACGGCTGTAAGAGTCCGAGAGAAGATATCTTTACCGGTCGAGTCAGTGCCAAAAATATGGATCTGCCCCTCATCAACGCCATACAGGTGACGGTCAAATTTGATCCCAAGGAAGGTGTATTCCATACCTTTACTGAAGAAGGTTAGATAACGACGATCCTCTAGGTCTGTTTTTTCCTCAGTCACCCAGCGAAAGTTAGTTTTGAATGAGCGAGTCCGCTCATAGCTATAAATAAAGGGCCGCAAAGAACAACCATTATCATCACAAAAAGAAGGCACCTGAGGTGCGCCGTTCAAATAATCCTTATCACGCCCTGCGATCGACGCATCATAAGGCGTCAAAAAAGGAGAAAATATACCAGAAAGTATGAGTATGATTAGAACCCAGGCACCTGCCAACGCTGATTTATTTTGTTTAAACCTCTGCCATATCAGCTGCCCTTGAGACGCAGTAAAGTACGCTTCTTTGAGCTTTTGATTTGTGGCTGGGACTGTATTTGTAATATTGGTCATGTCCATTACCCTACAATACTTTTACGAATACGTGGATCAGTCAGCGCAAGAATGATATCGGTCACAAAGTTGAGCGCCACAATACTGGCAGTAAGCATAAAAATGATAGCCCCAGCAAGTTGTTGGTCGTTTGAGCGAGCCAGTGCCTCGATTAGCAAAGAGCCAGCCTCCGTTAGAGTTAGTATGAGTGCAACAATGGGCAGCTCGTTAAAGATACGATTAAGGTCAAAGCCTACTGAGTTGATGATAGGGCTAAGCGCATGTCGGGCTGGATAACGCATTAATAAACGGCTACCAGAGACGCCTCGCGCTGATGCTGCCGTCACATAAAGCTTGCCTATTTCATCTGACATTAGGGCCCGCACCGTTTGGATTGCAAATGCTGTCGCCGACCAGCCAAGGATAAAGATGGGCAGCCAAGCATGGCCTAAAAAGTCCATCACACGATCCGTAGACCAAGCAGCATCACGGTATTCTTTCGAAAATAAACCCGTCAAACTGTCACCAAAGTAGACGGTAGAGAACAACATAATCATCAAGGCCAGCAAAAAGTTAGGTAATGCCAAACCCAGATAACTGACAAGTCGTAAGGAGTTATTCAAAACTGCATTTTTAGACGTGGCAGCAATTATACCGACAGGAATCGCAATCAGGTATGCGAGCAGAAGAGCAGATAAGCAAAGCCCAAGACTCAGCCAAAATTTTTGCCCCAAAAGTTGGGCGATATCGACGCGAAGTATGCAACTGTCGCCAAATTCGCCTTGAAAGGCGTTGAAAATCCATGAACCCCAGCGCTGAATATAGGGTTGGTCTAAACCTAGGCGAACACGCTCTACTTGGATGTCTTCCGGTGTAATCACGGATCCTTGAGAGTTCTTAAATGCCACATAACGCTCGGCACAATCAGCTGGGACAAGCTCCATCAGAGTAAAAACGATAAACGACACCATCACTAAGGTGAGGATCGCTAACATAGCTCTGACGGCAAAAAATTTGGAGAACTGCAACATGTTGGAATATATCCACAGAGAATTCTTTCGAGCTGTTTTAGCCCACTAAAAATCCGCAGACAGTCAATACTGTCCGCGGATTTATTGTTTCAGAGTAAATGGTTTACTCGTCTAACCACCACTGTGACGCACGGTACGGATAGGTCCGGTAGTACGCATAAGACTGAGTTTTAAAGTCAGCAAAGTTCTGCAGTTTGTTGGTGCGATAAATTGGCGCAACCGCTTTCACAGTGCCAATGAACAGCAAGTTATCAACCACCGTTTTAACAAGAGCTTGACCAATTTTGTTAGATTCGTCAGAGCCAGCAATAGCAGACTGGAAGGCATTGATGCCATCCATAGACTCATAGACCCACTGAGGAGGTTTCACACCCTCAGCTCCATTGGTATCGACGTACTGTCCCCACAACATGCCTGATGTGTGGTTAAAGTAGTTGTCAAAAGGAGGTTGAAACAGTTCTGAAATGCCCAATATTACAGCAAGAGGCTGACCCTTCGCGTAGTAGGTCACATCAAGGCTGTTAGAAGATTGTGCGGAGCGATATTCGTCCGTTGTCACTTCCTTAACCGTGTTGTTGATGCCAACGTCACGCCAGTTTTGTCCCGTCACCTCAACGAGCTTGAGAGATCCACCTTGCGTAGCAATCTGCATGTTTAATACCAAAGGATCACCGTTTGGTAGTTCACGCATTCCGTCACCATCAACATCTTTCATCCCCATTTCATCCAGCAGAGCATTAGCCATATCTGGATCATACTGAGCGTATGATTGCTCCATTTCTTGAGTAATAAAGCCAGGTGAAGGTGCAAATGCAGTGTACTGCTGAGGCGTACCAAGACCGAAGTAAACCACTTCATTGATCTCCGCGCGGTTCATCGCAACCGACATCGCTTGACGGAAACGCAAATCACCAAACACTTTACGCTTCTCCATATTGTCCGACGTCACGTTGAACGAGAAAGTAGGCATAGCAATCTCAGGCCTTAGCTCAACTGTGAAATCACCCTTTTCCTGATTTTCAAGCAGAAGTGGCGCGTAATCTAGGTTCAGCGACTGAGACTTATAGTCAACTTCAGAGTTGACTAACTTGAGAAGACGAACTTCACGCTCACCCACATACAGCTCATCCTGTTCATTGATATATGGCAGCTGATTACCCGCAGTATCAATCTGGAAGTAATAAGGATTAGCAACTAAATGGCGCCCTTCCGTATTTTCTCGAGTGATAATATGGCTCTCTAAAGTTGGCATTGTATCTGCCGGCATTCCTGCCACTTGTTCAGGAGCAGACAGCAATGGAGATGGGGTATCCATCCAATCAGAGTTACCATAGTAACTTTTGATCACAGCATAACCATTTTCAAAACCTAGAGACTTCGCGAGTGCATCCGCACCAGGGTTTACGTCTGGATGGAACTGACCAAGAAAGTGCTTGGGCTGGAAGCCCTGCGCATAATGGTTGGCAAAGTGCGATAGTAATCCTGGTTTTGGACTTGGCAGATTGAACTGAATTGTTGTGGGGTTAAGCACAACAAGGTCCATTACCTCGCCACCAACAAGAACGTAATCCTTTGGCTTTTCACGAACATTACTGTCCGTGGCTAGGTTGTCGTACCAGAACTTCACGTCATGAGCCGTGAACGGTGCTCCATCTGACCACTTATGGCCTTTGCGCAAAAAGAATGTCAACTGAGTAAAATCGTCGTTCCATTCCCAACCTTTGGCAATCATCGGCACGATGGTTGTCAAATCATCAGAATACCGCAGTAAGTTGACATGGCGGGTTGACATAAAATCAGAGGTACCTGACTCAGTTGCGTTAGATAGTGCATCTAGCGTTCCACCGTAGGAGCCAACAGAATCGTAAGGAGCGACTACCAATGGTTCTGAAGGAATGCGTTCAGATAGTGAAGGCAACGCTTTATTACCTCTAATAGCAGCGTTGAGTGCAGCAGCTTGTGGATTACCATTGAGGGTCACGGTACAGTTGCCGATAGACTCGAATTCAGCTAATTCATATTGCTGTGGAAAGGCACCTTGGCCAACACCCATTGGATCAGCTACTGTGGCGGGCGGGCAACTCGCCGCAGTTGCGGCTCCACTCACCACCAAGGCGAGTATGCTAGCTGCAGGGTAAATAAAATTCTTCATAATTATTCCTCTACTTATTTTTTTTATAAAACGTACTATCTTACGGTTAAC
>DDCR01000046.1 GCA_002335115.1 Oceanospirillaceae bacterium UBA2001 | reverse complement strand
GCGCCCACCATGGTGTGAATTTCATCGATAAAAAGAATGACATTGCCTTCTTGCTTACTTAACTCTCGCAGCACACTCTTGAGACGCTCTTCAAATTCACCACGGTATTTTGCGCCTGCGATAAGGCTGCCCATGTCTAGAGAAAGCACTTGTTTGCCTAGCAAACCCTCAGGCACTTCTCCATTGATAATGCGCTGCGCAAGGCCCTCTACGATCGCTGTCTTACCAACACCCGGCTCACCAATCATTACTGGGTTGTTTTTGGTGCGGCGCTGCAACACTTGTATCGCACGACGAATTTCATCATCGCGACCAATCACAGGATCTAACTTGCCAGCTGCGGCTAACTCAGTCAGGTTAACAGTAAATTTATCTAATGCCTGGCGCTCTTCTTCTGCACCTTGACTATTGACTTGATCTCCACCACGCAGTTTGTCAATGGCTTGGGTTAATTTGGCCGTCTTTACGCCCGCTTTTGCTAATAAGCCACCAACACCATTTTTATCTTGCACTAACGCTAAGATGAGTTGTTCGCTGGAGACAAATTGATCGCCTAATTTGCCTGCCGTTTTTTCAGCTTGGTTAAACAAACGCGATAAGCCACTGCCAAAGTGAATATCACCACTTTCGTTAGCGACTTTTGCCATATTATTCAGACGTTTACTTAACTGGGTTTGTAACATAGGCATGTCTGCTCCAGCCTGAACCAACAAAGACTGTGCAGATCCACCTTGTTGCTGCAGTAAAGCGCTGAGCATGTGCTCAGGTTCAATAAACTGGTGATCTAAGGTCAAGGCCAAGGATTGGGCTTCACCCATAGCAGCCTGTAAACGGTTAGTAAGTTTTTCAAAACGCATAATACAACCCCAATAATACCTGCCAGGGCTTTTCAGAAGGGTCTGAATAAGAGGGCATGGTCATTAATATCTGGGTTAGTTATGGGGCCTTAGGTGGATTAATTCAAGTGACTGCAGTATTAATATTAGAATAATCTAAATTATCCAAATTAAACTTGCCATGCGCCCACTTTGGGGATCTCGCCGATGGGAATAAAAATGTTCAGCGTCCGATAAGGTACAGTGCTCACCGCCAAATACCTGAGTTACCCCCAGTCCAGCCAATTCCTTACGAGCCAAAGCATACAGGTTACCCATCCACTTATTGGGTTTTGTGTTGACAGGGGTAAATTCTTGAGGGACGTGCGATGGATCAATATCAAAGGCCGCTAGGACGTCAGGTCCTACCTCAAAAGCATCAGGCCCAATGGCGGGACCCATCCACACCAAAATACTTGCAGGATCAGCAAATGTTGCAACTACCTTACTCACGATGCCATTGGATAGTCCTTGCCAACCCGCATGCACAGCGGCCACCTGAGAACCAGACGTATTGCAAAAAAGAATGGGCAAGCAATCGGCGGTCATTACCACACAGGGCCAATTAAGGGCTCGCGTATAGCTGCCGTCAGCACTTCTCAAATTAGCTTCTTCGGGCAAATTCAATAATGTTGTAGAGTGCGTTTGATTCAGCCAAAAAGGTTGGCGCTCAAGTTTAAGGTCATGCTGTAATTGGAGGCGATGTTGCTCAACACGCTCTGGCAAATCATGCACGTGTCGAGCCAGATTGAATCCAGCTAAACCCATTTTTGTTTCGTCAACTCTTAACCCCCGATATGTCGACATTGCGCGCACATTTGCAGGAGCGGGCCAATTGGGTGTGAAGTAACACGATGACTGACCCATCGGCTTTATTAGAGCCGCGAGTGGGGGTTGAGCTTAGTATCGATACTAAGATGTTTGAGCAAGTCGGCTAAATCTGCAGGCAAATCTACCTCCCACTCCATATCTTCATGGGTAATGGGGTGCATTAACTCCAAGCGCTTGGCGTGCAGTGCTTGGCGCTTGAACCCGCGCAAACTATCCAAGAAGTCTTCGTCACAGCCTTTTGGGAGGCGATGGCGGCCACCGTACAAGGGATCACCCTGCAAGGGGTAGTTAATATGGGTCATATGCACACGGATTTGGTGAGTACGTCCTGTTTCTAACTTCAAGCGGATGTGGGTATGAGCTCGAAACCGGCGCAGAACCCGAAAGTGTGTTATGGCTTCTTTGCCAACGGCAGACACTGCCATTTTTAAGCGGTTCCGGCTATGACGCCCCATAGGCTCATCGACAGTTCCACCACCAGTAAGAACGCCTTGCACCACTGCTTCGTACTCGCGCCCCATACTGCGATCTTGCAACTGAGCCACTAACGACGTTTGCGCAGGAATAGTTTTGGCCACAACCATTAATCCGGTGGTGTCTTTGTCCAAGCGATGCACAATGCCTGCTCGGGGCACACCATTAAGTTGGGGACAATGATGCAATAGTGCGTTCAATAAAGTACCACCATGATGACCTGCAGCTGGGTGCACCACTAAGCCTGCGGCTTTATTAATAATCAAAATATGTTCATCTTCATAAACAATGTCGATATCAATGGGTTCTGGCTGCCACCGTTCTTGAATCTCTATTTTACATTCTAAGGTTATTTTTTCACCACCATAAAGCTTTTCTCTGGGACGCAACTGCTCTCCATTAACGAGAATACCGCCCTCTTCAATCCACTTTTTCAAGCGTGAGCGGGAGTAATCTGGGAATGCCACAGCGGCAATTTGGTCTACACGCATGCCGGCCCATTCTGGATCGACTTGCGTTTGGAGAGAAATAGTTTCGTGCATGTTAAGACTTTCGTTGGCGCTAATAAAGCTAGCATATTAAACTAGACTCTATTGTACAGTATTTGCGGGCAATTACGCTGCTCTAAAGACAATGATATACTCAACGCTCTCTGTAATCGGTAAGTTAAACACTATGCAACACAAGACTGCAAACCCCTTGCTCCACGTTTTCGCAATTTTGCTCACCAGCATTATGCTGAGTGCATGCTCTAGCACCACTAATAAAGAGCCTGTCGTAGAAGACGCTAAACCGGAAGCTGAACTCTATGCTAGCGCCATGGCCAAGCTAGAAGGCGGCAATTACCGCCCAGCCATAGAAGATTTAGTCGCAATGGAAGCACGCTATCCATACGGTCGCTATTCTGAACAGGCGCAACTTGAACTCATCTATGCTTATTATCGAAGCTTCCAGCCCGCTAAAGCCAAAACCGCTGCTGCGCGTTTTATCCGCTTACACCCAGACCATGAGCATGTTGATTACGCCTACTACTTAAAGGGTCTAACCGCTTTTGAAGAGAACAAAGGTGCCTTAGACCAATACATTGGTACAGACAAGGCAAAAAAAGATCCGGGGGCAGCCCGAGATTCCTTTACTGACTTTTCAACCTTAATTAAACGGTTCCCGAGCAGCGAGTACGCGGCCGATTCTCGAGTCCGCATGGTGTATTTACGCAACTTATTAGCGGAACATGAGATTCATGTGGCAACCTATTACATATCGATTAAGGCGTGGCTAGCTGCAGCAAACCGTGCCAAGTATGTGGTCGAGAATTACCAACTTACGCCGGCCGTAGAAATCGCTTTGCAGATTATGGTGCAAGCTTATACTGAACTAGGTTTATCAGACAATGCCAGCAATGCCCAGCAAGTTTTAGACGCTAATTTCGGCACCCGCAACGCTTCAGAGGCCACCATTGACCCCAGTGAGGCTGATGAACAGCAAGCGCCCGAACCCCGATCTTGGCTAAGCCGCTTAACCTTTAACCTATTCGACTAACGAGCAGCTAGGTATCCCAGTTGCAATAAAGTGTAACTGGAGTTTGGCGCTTGTGCTCTGTTTGACCATAACGNNTGCTCTAACTTTTCTTGCGCCTCGATGCAAATTGCCTTACCTTCTAGGTAGTCATCTATTTGGTCGTAGGTAATGCCTAATGAGTCTTCATCCGCTTGTTGCGGATTATTTTCTTCTAGATCTGCCGTGGGTGTTTTAGTCACTAACACGTCAGGTGCACCTAAGTGCCCTGCTAGGCTGCGGACTTGGCGCTTGTTTAGCCCAAATAAGGGCGCAATGTCACAAGCCCCATCGCCATGTTTGGTAAAAAAGCCAGTAATCGCTTCCGCACCATGATCTGTGCCAATCACTAACGCATTGAGCAAGCTTGCAACATAATATTGAGCACTCATTCTTGCCCGAGCCTTATTGTTGCCCCTTGAGAAGTCCAATTTGTAGGCACTTGGTTTAACTAGGTTGATGAACGATTCAGCTCCTCTATCTAAGCCCTTAACCATGGCCTCTATATTAATTTCCAGTCTTTGGCTGGGTTGAATAAAGTCCAAGGCTAACTGAGCATCACTTTCGTCAGCTTGCACGCCATAGGGCAAACGCACAGCGATGAATTGATACTCACTGGTGCCATGTTGTTGATTTAATTTATCACACGCCATTTGCGCTAACTTACCTGCTGTGGTCGAGTCCACACCCCCTGATAGACCTAACACCAGCTTTTTAACTCCCGCTGAAACCATGCTGTGCTGAAGGAACTCAACTCGCCTGGTCACTTCAAAGTTGATATCGATCGAAGGTCGCGTGTGCAAGGCTGATATAATTTTGTGCTGTTGAGAAGCGCTCATGTATTTGCTCCAAAGTGCTAGTTTAAATTGAATTCTACCCCAAATCACCATGAAAGTGATTACCTGCAGGCTTGGATTTCACCCCCTTTACCAAGACTTTTCACTTCACCTGTGTCGGATAGACTGAGCTGCGAGCAGCGCGTGTCATGACCTTGTGGTCCATCAATGTTAATCGTTGCTAACAGAGTAAAACCCCTTTCTGTGAGCTGTATTTGGTAGCTATAACGCAGTGTATCTAAGTCTGGGGTCACTGATGCGATATCTGCAAAATAGTGTCCATACTGTAGATGCCACATTTCCTGCTGTAAGCCAATACGATGCAACTGCAGCCATGCTTCTTGACGACCTGCAGCTAATTGATTCTGTCGCCATGCAGGCAAGGCCATAGCCACGATAACACTGACCAGCGCCAGTACCAATAATAACTCCATAAGACTGAAACCATGCTCATCACGGCGCATCGACATACACCCTCTGCTGAAGCAAGGGCGGCCATTTGTTGACCGTTTGTTGGATTGCCTGATGCTCTTGTCTTGTCATGCGCAAACTCAAATGCGCCTGTGACATTAACATCACCACACCGGCAGCAACCAACGATATCACCATTACTAGAGTTAATAACAACCAACCCTGTTGTGAGCATCGACAGCATGGTATTAAATGGGGCCCAAAGCCCGGAGGGTTAGGCACACACATGATCTAAACGCCAAATAAACATCACTCTATGCAGCACTACTTCATCTTCTCCATGCCATTCCCACTGACTTTTCCCTAGCGCTCTTAACTGTCGACTCGCTCCAAGCCTCAACTGTAAACTGACCCTCACTTGATGTAATTTTACTAACCCATTAATTTGATAACTCGGACGCCACTGATCAATTTGGCAGTCTTGATCACTATCGATGCCAAAAGACAGATCCATGGCTTCAATGTTTGCTAAAAAGCCACTCGATCGGCCTCCATGTCTGCGCCGTGTTAGGCCGTGTGCACGAGCGTTATGGGCATATTCATAGTGCACACAGCGACCTTGATAGGAACGCATTAGGGTGATTTTTTGATCATTACCATGGGTCACCCCAGCACCACATAAATGACGCCAGTCATTGAGTAGTTGAGCTACCGCCAACTGACTTTGGGATTGCGCCTTGACGACTACCTGGGCTAATAATTTATGTTCATTGAACTGCACTAAACTGGCCATAATGGCCACCATAATTAGCCCTGCAAAGGCTAGGCTGAGCACCATTTCTAAAAGGGTAAAGCCGTATAAACTGTCAGATGCCATTAGAGGGCCATTTTTATGGACACACACACGACCTCCGTCGGGCATTGACCCACCGCACCCGAAAGTGCTTGAGACCACCTTAATTGAATAACCAACACCCCACCACTGCTGCATTTATGAGCGCATTTTATGTGAAGTTCAGCATTAGGTAGTGGCTGCAATTTCGATTGCCAATGGCTTGCCCACGCTTGAGCCATTGTTATTGGACTACAGTAGCTGCCATTTAAGCAGCCTGTGAGTGTCGCCATTGATTTACTGTCCAGCCATTGATAGTGGTTGGGATAGGCCCATACCTGCTTGACTACTTGATCCAATAGGCGATTAGCATAATGCAGTTGCTGACTGTAAATGAGCACTTTTTGACTATGACTTTGAGCTGTAAAAAGTAATAAAAACATCACGCTAGACAAACCTAGGCTTAACAGTACTTCGATCAGTGCCAAGCCATATTGACGACCATTGTGGTGGTTTTTTTGATTGATTGGCAGTTGACCTAAATGCATGGCGCTGTCGTTTTTCGCACTCGCCCACTTGACGATATAACTAATGCGTAACCCAAAGTTTGTTGATGATCAGCGGCATAATTAACCTCAGCAAGGCACAGAACCATGGTGCCCGATTGGGCCGTATTACCTGCGCGATTGAAACTAACTTGGTGGCCACGGTTAAACTGAAAAGATAGACGCTTGTTTATTTGCCATTGTGATAAAGGGGTTTCTGAGGCTTGCCAGAGGCCATCTTTATTCGCATCTAAGTAGACCAAAAAACCTGCTGACGAACCACACACCTGAGACCAGCATAAGCTCACCTTGGCGCTTTTTTGTAGACTCGTGAAGCGGGCAAAACGAATTTGTTGAGCTAACTTTTGACCTTCATCATGCAAAGATTGCAGATGCCAGGCAGAGTAAATTTGAGGGAGGCCTAGGCTGGCCAAAATAGCCATGAGAGCCAAAACAATCAGCAGTTCAAGTAAGCTCCAAGCGGAACAAACACAAGAATATTTTAACTGAGATTGGAATAAGCGCATGACAACATCCTTATTGGCTGCTGTCTAAGTGTAGCTCAGTTTGCTAAATTATCTCGTATGGCCATGCTTTGCAAATAGCAGCACCTGGTGTTTTTAAGGGCCAATATCACCAGACAGTGATAATTTGCACTTCGAATTTGAGTTCCACTCCTGCTAATGGGTGATTAAAATCCATCACTACGTCGTCGCCATCGATGGTTTTTACGACCCCGGGTAACTCCGTGTTAGCCGCATCAGAGAAACTCACAACAAGACCCTGCTCTAGCACCATGTCAGGGCCAAATTGATGCCGCTTAAGGGTTTGTAAGTTAGCAGGATTGTGTTGGCCAAAGCCATTTTCTGGAGCCACAGTAAAGGTTTTGTGATCACCGACCATCAGCCCGATCAAACAGGCCTCAAAACCAGCCAGTAAATTACCATCACCAATAGTAAGTTCTACAGGAGCTTTATCAAAGGTACTGTCTATGGTGGCGCCATTAGCATGATGTAAGGCGAAATTTAATGTCAAATGGGATGATGCGTTAACGCTCTGAGTCACGCTTTGCTGCCTTTTCTGTTTGCCAAAAATCTATAAATAAACCCACCACTCCTATAAAAATGACACTATCTGCCAAATTAAATGCTGGGAAGTAATAAGGTGGGTAATAAACCAAAAGGTAATCGACTACATAACCGTTAACCAAGCGGTCAACCAAATTGCCAAGAGCACCCGCCAATACCAAGCTTAAGCTCAGCCCCAATAAAGTTTGATGTTTAGGCGTGCGTCTTAACCACATGATGAGCCATATACTAATGCCCAAGGCGATAATGGAAAAAAACCACCTTTGCCAACCTGGCTGCGAGGCTAAAAAACTAAAGGCAGCTCCCTTATTGTGCACTAAAATAAGGTCAAAAAAGGGCAGTATATTGAGCCTTTCTGCATAGTTAAAATGCTGGCTGATGAGCCATTTGATGTATAGATCCAAAACCCATAACACCATGATTAACCCTATGAAACGCTTCAAGGCTGACGTTTCTAGCACCTTAGGCAAAGTGACGTACCTCACCATCACCACTCACATTGTCAACACAACGACCACAAAGTTCTGGCTCTTCAGCAACCACGCCTACATCTGGGCGATGGTGCCAACAGCGCTCACACTTCATGTGCCTTGAGGCGAGTATATCAACCCGCAAGCCAGCACACTCTGTCTCTTCCCCACAACTTTGATCAGTCGCAAGAGAAGCTTTTGAAGTGAGCAATACAAAGCGCAACTCATCCCCCAATTGCTCAAGCTGGGCATGTAACTCTGGCGCTGCGTATAAAGTGATTTCAGCACTCAAAGAACCACCAATCACACCTTGATTACGATGGGTTTCTAAACATTTATTGACCGCCTGCTTAACACTCATGATTTGAGCCCAGTAGTCGGCCGTCATATTGGTTACCTTGGCCTGAGGGATAGCATACCAAGTGTCTAACTGCACGGAGTCGGCCCGTGTTCCTGGAATATGATCCCACAACTCATCAGCAGTGAAACTTAAGATGGGTGCGATCCAGCGAGTCATCGTTTCGATGAGATGAAACATAGCTGTCTGCGCGGAGCGCCGAGCAAGGCTGTCTGCAGCGCAGGTGTACTGACGGTCTTTTATAATGTCTAGATAAAAACCACCTAAGTCTTGTGAACAAAAATGAGTGATTTTTTGATACACCGCATGGAAGTTATAACTATGATAGGCCGCCTCAATTTCTACTTGAAGTTCCCCCGCACGGCTCAGTACCCATTGATCTAAAGCCAGCATGTCATCAACTGCAACTAAGTTATCAGCAGGTGCAAAACCATTGAGGTTTGATAATAAAAAGCGCGCAGTATTGCGAATACGACGGTATGCATCAGCTGTGCGATTCAGAATTTCATCAGACACGGCCATCTCAGCACTAAAGTCTGAAGAGGCCACCCACAGACGGATAATATCTGCCCCTAAAGTATTGCAAACTTTTTGCGGTGACATCACGTTGCCAATGGACTTAGACATTTTTCGTCCTTGGCCATCCACAGTAAAGCCATGGGTCAACACACCCTTATAAGGCGCTACACCATGCATCGCAATAGAGGTTTTTAGTGACGATTGGAACCAGCCTCGATGTTGATCTGAACCCTCAAGATAAAGATCTGCTGGGAAACGCAGTTCAGGGCGTTGCTCTAACACAGAAAAGTGGGTAGTACCCGAATCAAACCAAACGTCCATGGTGTCCGTGACTTTTTGATAATCTTCAGCCTCAGCACCCAAAAGATCTTTAGTCTCCAAATCAAACCATGCATCAATGCCATGTTCAGCTACTTTTTGTGCCACTTTTTCGAATAACTCAGCCGTGCGCGGGTGCAGCTCTTGCGTGTGTCGATTAACAAATAAAGTAATGGGCACACCCCAAGTTCGTTGGCGAGACACACACCAATCTGGGCTTGATGACAGCATGCCAGAAATACGAGCTGCGCCCCATTCTGGGTGCCAATCGACGTTTTTTACTGCATCCAAAGCCTGCTCTAACAGGCCATTTTCTGACATGGAAATAAACCACTGGGGCGTAGCACGGTAAATGAGTGGAGTCTTGGTGCGCCAGCAGTGGGCATAGCTATGGGTAATTTTAGCTTGGTGCACCAAGGTGCCATGGGCTTCTAGTGCTGCAACGACCTGATCATCCACCTTATAGACATGGGCGCCCGAGAACTCGCCCGCTGCATCAACAAATACACCATTGTCATCGACTAAATTGAGGGTGCCAATGCCATAAGTACGACCAACATTAAAATCATCCACACCATGATCTGGAGAGGTATGCACACTGCCAGTACCCGCTTCTGTAGTCACATGATCACCTAGAATCAAAGGCACTTGGCGGGCATCATAAAATGGATGCTGTAACGCTAAATTTTCTAACATTTGGCCCTTAGCTTCACCCAATATTTTAAAATCATTAACGCCATAACGCTCCATAGCGCTGGCAACAAGGTCTTTAGCAAACACTTGGCATTCGCCATTCACTTGCACTAGAACATAAACAAATTCAGCATGCATACTCACTGCTTGGCTCGAGGGTAAGGTCCAAGGGGTCGTGGTCCAAATGACTACCGAGGTTGGCAAATCAGTCACTACGCCAAAGGCTTTATGCCACGCATGGGGGTCTAACACCTTATATCTCACATCAACGGATAAGGATACCTTGTCCTGATATTCCACTTCGGCCTCTGCCAAGGCAGAAGCACCAACCACACTCCAGTAGACGGGTTTATAGCCTTTAACCAAATGACCATTAGCGACGATCTTACCTAAAGAACGAATAATATTGGCTTCAGTCTCAAAGCGCATGGTCTTATAGGGATTTTCCCAGTCACCAATAATGCCAAGACGCACAAAGTCAGCCATTTGACCGGCCACTTGTTTTTCTGCATAGATGCGGCACTTTTCACGGAATACTGCATGGGTGACCTTGTTACCCGCTTTACCAATTTTTTGCTCTACCTTATGTTCAATAGGTAGTCCATGGCAGTCCCAACCGGGTACGTAGGGAGCATCAAACCCACTGAGGGTCTTCGACTTTACAATGATATCTTTTAATATTTTATTGACCGCATGACCAATATGAATATCACCATTGGCATAGGGAGGACCATCATGCAGAATAAATGGTTCACGGCCTTTGCCAACAGTGCGCAACTTATTATAAAGATCCATTTGCTGCCACTTTTTGAGTATTTTAGGCTCACGCTGGGCTAAGTTACCTCGCATTGGAAAGTCAGTTTGAGGTAAGTTCAAGGTGGATTTATGGTCACTCATACTTAGGGTCACTTATTAAATAATATTCAATTAAGGGGTGCTTGGTGCAGCAGCAAAAAAATCTTTAGCGGTTTGCATATCGAGTCCTATTTGGATTTGCAGTTGGGCAAGTCCATCAAATTTTTGTTCACTACGAATAAACTGGCAAATTTCCACACTGATGGTTTTACCATAAAAATCGCCACTAAAATCAAATAGGTGAACTTCTAATTGGGGCTGAACCCCAGCCACTGTGGGCCGGTAACCAATATTGGCCACACTAGTAACAGGACGGTCTAATAACCCATGTACCAAAGTGGCATATACACCTTGTAGCGCAGGCCGTGGTTTTTGCAAACGAATATTAGCCGTAGGCACGCCTAACTTACGGCCCAATTGCTGCCCATAAGCGACTTTACCAGTGACCATAAAAGGACGCCCTATAAATCGCCTTACTGCCTCTAAATCATGAACTTCCAGTGCATTACGAATGCGAGTACTGGATACACGTTCACCATCGAGTTCACAGGTTTGAGTATTTTCCACATCAAAACCATGTTTCAAACCTTGTGCTTGCAAGAGTGCAAAGTTGCCAGTGCGGCCTTGACCAAATCGAAAGTCGTCCCCGACCACAAAGTGACTTACAGCTAATCCACTGACTAATAATTGCTGAATAAAGTCATGGGCGCTCAGGCTGAGTAACTTAGTATCAAAGCGCAGGCACAGTACTTGATCAATACCATATTGCTCTAGTAAACGTAATTTTTCTCTTAATCGCGTTATTCGACGCGGCGCCTGATCCTTGGCAAAGTATTCTAACGGCTGTGGTTCAAACAAAATAACCGCTGCAGGTAAACCTTGCAGAATAGCTTTTAGCTTGACTTGGCGCAGAACTCGTTGGTGACCGACATGCACACCATCGAAATTTCCAATGGTCGCCACACAGCCACGATGCTCTGGCTTGAGGTTGTAAAGACCACGAATAAATTCCATAAACACTCGTCAAATGTGAGGCTAAAGACCTCAGCAAAAAGTAAGCCTTGCATTATATACAGACCAGACTCATTTTGCGACTTAGAAAACACCCCTTGAAAAGCTGAGTCCTTATTTTTTTGGCCAAGGGGATGACATGATGGCAACCCCGAGAGGGGTTTATGGGGCTAGTTTCTAAGCCAAAAGCCACTGCCTTAACAACACCACATAGGGTTAGTTTCAAAAAGTAGTTGGAAAAACGCCTTCATCACTCTAAGTTTCTAGTGAGTTGTTTACGCATGATCCAGTCTTTTAGAGCATCGTAGGCTTTCCCACGATAAACGAGGTCTGTTTTTTTATAGGCTATGGCATCTTTTAACTGTAGATCATCGTGACTTAAAAATGGATATATATTACTTGGTTTGGCTTTCATTACGGCACCATTTGAACTCACAAAATATTGCTCAGTCATAGCAAAACCATGGACATCTTCCTCTGTTACAAAATCAAACAGATTTCTTCCTAAATTTGGATAGGACGCCCCTGATAAAGATAAATGGTACAAGGTTGGAAAGATGTCTTTATGGGATGCGATCTGCAATAAGTCTAACTCAGACTCAGGTGCATAAACTGGGGGAATATATAAGTAAAAAGGCACACTGATGTTACGCAATGCAGAACCCGAAAAACTGCGTAAGCCCCTTGTACCATGGTCACCTGTGACCGCTATAATTGTATCATCCTTGCGCTTACTCGATTTCATTTGACTAATAAACCCACCTAGATAATGATTACTGTATTCATAGGTAGACATCGAAATTGGGGGTAATTGAGCTAGCTTGTCCCTAACCAAAGTGTCTAAGCTCAAATGTGCCTTGTTCATCTCATCTAAAGCAATATAAGGTGGGTGGTTGTTAATAGACAGGGATATGATAAAAAGTGGAGGTTCATCCACAGGTTTCTCAAGCAAACGTTTGGTGATGTATTCAAACAAATAACGATCTTCCCCTCCCCATATATTAGTCTCCATGTCAGCATAGACCTCGTTAAGACTGGAGGCACCAATAAACTCATCAAAGCCTTGCCTCTTAAAGTAGCTTGCAATGTTTCGCTCCCCCTCGAAGCCTGTGTAAACAAATAGGGTTTTGTAGCCTGCCTTTTTAAATACCTTAGCTACGGATGTCATTAAAGAAATATTTTTATATTTAGACTGGGTGACAGTTGGGTAATTGATATTTCCCAAAAGATTAATCAGTGAACTTTGAGTACCATTGTGAGATGGTAAAAACCGTGACATCACCAAATCATTATCAAGATGATCCCTTAAATCTGCTGCCCAATCATGTGTTTGGTTGAATTCAGGCCGAAGAAGTTCTGCACCAAGACTCTCCATGATATTAAGTACGACATTGGGGGGATTATGTTCCAGGGCCTTTGATGTCTGAGTTTGCGTAAATAGCTGCGGCCAAAGTTCACCTTCAGAGGCGGCATAACCATAAAAAGCCTCAAAGAGAATGCGCCCATCTTCGTCATTAGCAATTGCAAGGTCTCTTGAATCAAGATACTCCAAAACGGCATAGTAGCTAGATACTAAACCATTTGGAACTACATTATTAAAGCTTGGCGATACTGAAACGATGAGGTGCCTATGACTTAATGGGAAAGCACCAAAACTTCCACGGCCTAGGGTTATAACTAGAAAAAATCCCACAATAGCAAGGACAAGTGATTGCGACACACCCACGTTAGAAAAAAGGTTTAAGCGCTGCTGCCATTGGCTTACCTGCATCATTAGCCAAATGCTGCAAGGCACCAAAATTAGAACTGTGGCGTAAACTAGCAAACTACCTGAGCCCACAATAGATGAAAAAACAACATTTGCTTCATAGTGGATAACACTCTCGATCGCAAAAGCATTTAAAGGCTCATTAAAAAATGTGATATACGCCACGTTGATAACAGACAAAGCTAAAGTCAATGCAACTAGGATAGTCCCCCACCAGTAACCAACCCTTAGTATGCTTTTGCCGATAATTTGAGGAAAAGGCATAGTTAGTAGTGAAAGCAAATAGATTGGCAAAAATGCGCGCAAGAGTATGGCTATATCAAACCGCAATCCAGTAAATAATGCCTGCCAAAAGTCATTATTAAGCATTAGTAAGGGGCTGGTATTAGAGATGGAATAGTGTAAAAAACCCACACGAAGGGCCAATAAAAATACTAAAGACACAAGGATTGATAAACTTAGCCACAACAGCAAGTTCGCATGCATTCCTGCAGAGGCTTTTCGGAACTTAAACAAGACGACAGTACCTATGTAAATCCAAAGATGTTACCTTGTTTTGTGGCGATAAGACAATCCACTTGAAGTCGGCTCAGTTCTAGCTAAAGCGATTTAGGTCCCTGTAAATGACTCCAGCGCAGTCCCACTAATACTAGCCCTATGGCATAAGCCAAAACACCAAATATCACGATCATACTCAGGTGCTCAACCCGGGGCCATAATCCCCATGCAAGCCATATTTGTGACGGTTGATAAGTCATATAAATAACACCCACTAAGGCTGCACTTGACAATACTATGCGTCCTAAAAACAGCCCCCATCCAGCACATGGCAGCCATATTTTTTGTTTATATAAGCCTAGCCCTAGTAAAACCACATTTAACAAAGCCGACAAAGAGGTCGCCATCGCTAAACCCACGTGGGCAAATTGCCAGACCAGCAATAAGTTAAACAGCATGTTGCTGGCCATAGCCCAAATACCAATGCGCACCGGCGTTTTCATATCTTGGCGTGCAAAATATCCAGGCGCTAACACTTTTATGAACATAAAAAATAACAAACCCAGGGCATAGGCGCGCAAACTTGCGGCGCTAAACAATACGTCTTGCTCACCCATAGCCCCATAATGAAACAGTGTAGCTACCAAAGGTACCGCCAAAAGCGCCAAAGCAATGGCCGCAGGTACACCAACCAGCAACACCATACGCAAGGCCCAATCTAATGTATCACTGAATGCTTGCGGCGATTTCGCCGCATGTCTTTTCGATAGGCCAGGCAAAATTACCGTGGCAATAGCGATACCAAATACACCCAGCGGCAACTCCATCAACCTATCTGAATAATATAACCAAGATACGCTACCCGTTTGTAATAATGAGGCTAGCACCGTATCAAGTAACAAGTTAATTTGTGACACAGAGACACCAAACATGGCTGGCAACATCAGCTTCATCACTTGTTTCACGCGACTGTCGGTGAAGCCAAGTCGAGGGCGAACTAACAAACCTAGCTGCGCCACAAAAGGCAACTGCAAAGCTAATTGCAAAATACCAGCCACCATGACACCCCAGGCCAAAGCCATGACTGGCACCCGCATTTGCGGAGCTAGCCAAAGAGCAGCAGTTATTAAACTAAGGTTAAGTAACACAGGAGTGAGTGCGGGAATAACAAAGCGTTGAGCATGGTTTAACAAACTCCCTAAGAAACCCGTCATAGAGATCAACAATAAGTAAGGAAAAGTAATGCGCAACAGGTCTGCTGTGAGACCTAGTTTATTACCATCTCCTGCAAAACCTGGTGCAAACACTAAGGCTAAAACAGGCGCAGCAACGACAGCAACGAGCGTAATCAGAGTCAATACCATCAACAAACTGCCCGCCACCTTGCTCACCATGGCTTGCAGCAACTGTTTGTTGTCTTGTTGACTCAATTCTGCAAGCACGGGCACAAAAGCTTGGTTAAATGCACCTTCAGCAAATAATCTACGCAAGAAATTAGGGATTTTAAAGGCTACAAAAAACGCATCTGCATGAGAGCCTGCACCGAATATAGTTGCAATGACCACATCACGCACTAAACCCAAAATGCGGGATAACATCGTCATGCTGGCAACAATAAGACTAGAACCAAGCAAACCCTTTGTGTCCTTTGATAGGTTTGGCGAAGGCCTGCTGGATGGTGAAGAAGAACTCATAAATCCCTATGTATGATTAATTCCAGGCCAAAGTTACGTTAATTTTGCCTGTTTACGGATGATTTGACCCATGTTAACGCAAAAACTCCAAAATGAGCTGTTATTTATAACAAAAAGACTCAATCTAAGTTGACAAGCGACGCCCAAACGGGAATAATTTCGCACCTCATAAACACCCTGCTGAAAATTTTGTGTTAACCACTTTATTTTGAGCTTTTAATTATATTTATATAGGAGCCAGATCGTGGCCAATTCCGCTGGATCAAAGAAACGCGCTCGCCAGGCAGAAAAACGTCGCAGTCATAACGCAAGCCTGCGCTCCATGGCACGCACATACTTAAAGAAAGTGATCGCTGCTATTGAAGCTGGCGACAAAGAAGCTGCCCAAGCCGCGTATACAACTGCCGTGTCTATTATGGACAAAAGTGTTTCAAAAGGCATTTTTACCATGAATAAAGCCGCTCGTCACAAAAGCCGCTTAAGTTCAAAAATCAAAGCCCTATAAATTATTTGGGTTTATAAAAAACCGGCTAAGGCCGGTTTTTTTGTGTCTGTTAGAAAAAGTAATCACGCCAAAAATCTTCACTACAGTTCTAAATCAAAACAAAAAACTTACATCGCTTCAGACTTTAGGGCCAGGGTTTGAGCTAACTCATTTTTAACCCTAGGTCTTGAATGATCCCACCAGCGCTTACTAGCACTAGACAAGAAGGCATAATAGGGGTCCAATTATGTCTCATATTGTCTAAAGGTTCTGATGCAATGGCAATGCCGCCATTATCCAACTTCCTCGAACGATAGAGTGTTGGACTGTATGCATCTGAAGCATACCTGAGGGTCAATAAACCTGGCCCATCGGCACCAACGGCGCCAATGCGCAGGGGTCCACTAATCGACATTTTTGTGCGCAAGCGTTTAAGGATGCCAATAACCTTTCCACACGCCATTTTCACTGACTTTGAAAGGCTAAATTGTAACAAAAGTAAAAATAATAGCTCTTAGTCTCTCGTCCCCTAACGAGCTTGAGACAGCTCATCTGAAAGCAACGATTCTAACGAGCATTGCATTTTATAGAAGCCACCAATTTGACCATTATGTGCAAAGCTCCAGTTTTGATAAGCGAAAGGATGGCAATTGGCGCGTATAGTGCTGCCTGTTATGGATTCCCTCACATGGGCAATAAACAGTGGGGCTTGCATTAAGCGACAAGGGCTTAAGAGATTTTCATCAGATTGGCTGGCAAACAATCTCGATAAAGGCCTGGTTCAGGATTTGAACCATGCCACGCGATACCAAAGCCATCTTCATTGGTAGACACTTTAGATTCATAGGCGTCCTGACTTTAAAATAACAACGAATTTTGGGGCGCTGTGACAATGTTTTCGAGGGGGATTTGAGGGCCAATGTAAGCGGCTAAACGACACATATTAAACTTGCCTTAATCTAGTGGTTGCAGGAAAAAGCCCACGTTTCCCAGTATAGAACCTAGTGCAGCACCAAGCTGCTGTTAGCCCTAGATTAAAGCGACGACAGGCAAGTTTTGGACTGCAGTCTAAATAAGCACAAGATTATCCCGGTGAACAAGTTCAGGTTCAGCAACGTAACCCAAAGTTTGCTCAATTGAATGACTTGCCAGACCCATAATTTTCAGAGTTTCTGCAGCCGAGTAGTTCACTAGTCCACGGGCAATAGTATGACCATGAACATCTAAAATTAGCACCATATCACCTCGAGTAAAGTCACCCTTAACCAGAGTCACACCCACAGACAATAAACTTTTACCTTGTTGAGTCAGTACCTTTGCAGCCCCCTTGTCTAAGTGCAATTCACCCTTCGCTTTAAGGTGACCAGCAAGCCATTGTTTGCGAGCTAAAAGAGGCTGTTGGTCAGGTACAAATAAGGTTCCTAGTGACTCACCCTGACGCAAGCGCTGCAGTACATCAACAGTACGACCATTCGCAATAATGGTATTGGCTCCCGAACGCGCTGCTAATTTGGCCGCTTGTATTTTTGTCAGCATGCCTCCGCTGCCTAGAGCACCCGTGGACCCACTGGCCATACTAATGAGAGCAGGATCGCCCGCTTGGACTTGGTGTAATAATTTAGCATCATCATGGTGACGAGGGTCTTTGTCGCAGAGTCCATCTTGATCAGTGAGTATAATCAACAAATCTGCTTCTACTAGATTGGCAACTAGTGCGCCTAAAGTGTCGTTGTCGCCAAACCGGATTTCGTCTGTGACCACCGTATCATTTTCATTTACCACGGGGATCACATCATGATTCACGAGGGCGCGCAAGGTGCCACGGGCATTGAGATAACGCTCACGGTGGGTCAAATCGTCATGGGTTAGAAGAATTTGGGCCGTGCCCATGCCATGGCGTGAGAAGCTTTGTTCGTAACACTGCACTAATCCCATTTGCCCTACAGCCGCTGCAGCTTGCAGCTTATGAATCTCGTTTGGCCGCTGCGTCCAACCCAAACGCACCATGCCTTCAGCAATAGAACCTGAAGACACGAGCACAATCTCTACACCCTGTTGACGTAACTGAGCTAGCTGATCAACCCAGCCTGAAATAGCCTGTTTATCTAGGCCTTTACCATCGTTAGTCAACAACGCACTGCCGATTTTGACCACCCAGCGCTGGCCACTTACGGCAACTGAATGACTAGTCATAGGTGTACTCGACTTCAACGTCATAGTCGTCATCATCATAGTCATCATCATCGAGGTCGGGGTTACCCTGCGCTGCCAAACGTTGTTGATGACGAGCAAGCTTAAATTGCTGCACCCGCTCACGCGCTTCTTGTTCTAAACGCAATTTCAATGCTTCTTCTTGCGCAGCATATTCGGGATCAGCAAGAGTGCGCTCATTGCGCTCTTCCATATAATCCATGATATCGCCCGCAAGTTTTAATGTACCTTGCTTATTGATCGCTGCAATCTCAAAAACTGGACCTTTCCAATTTAAGGCTTTGACCACAGATTGGCAGCGTTCTTGACGCTCATCTTCTGGCACTAAATCTAACTTATTAAGCACCAGCCAGCGCTCACGATCTGCTAAGGCTGGACTAAACTTCTCTAGTTCACGAATGATTATTTGAGCTGACTGTGCTGGTGTCACATCATCCCAAGGCGCCATATCCACTAGGTGTAACAATAAGCTTGTGCGAGATAAGTGCTTTAAGAATTGGATACCCAAACCGGCACCCTCTGCTGCACCTTCAATCAGACCCGGTATATCCGCCACCACAAAGCTACGATGGCGTTGCATGCTCACCACCCCAAGGTTAGGCGTCAGTGTCGTAAAAGGATAATTGGCAACTTTTGGTTTAGCTGCAGAAACGGCACGAATAAAGGTAGATTTACCCGCATTCGGTAAGCCTAACAATCCGACATCAGCTAACACCTTCAGTTCAAAACGAAGGTTGCGCTTTTCTCCAGGAGAACCATTCGATGTTTGCCGTGGTGCACGATTAACACTCGATTTAAAACGGGTATTACCGAGACCGTGAAACCCCCCTTGGGCAACTTTCACAATATCACCAGCTTCAGCTAAATCAGCCAAAACTTCATCTGTGTCACGATCAACAATAGTGGTACCCACTGGCACTGTCAGGGTCATGTCTTCACCAGAACCGCCAGTGCAGTCACTTCCCTTACCTGACTCACCAGACTGAGCCTGATAACGAGGTTGAAACCGATAATCAACCAAAGTGTTCAGGGTTTCATCGGCGACGACGAAAATACTACCACCATCGCCACCATCACCACCATCAGGCCCACCACGAGGAATGTACTTTTCCCGGCGAAAGCTCAAGCATCCGTTACCGCCTTTACCCGCTTCCACAATGACGTTACTTTCGTCAACAAATTTCATTCATTCTCCGTGCAGTCTGGACTGCGAGATAAAGGCTCCGCGCCTTGATCAGTAATATTTAAGTGGCCACTTATACGCTATTTAACGGGGTGGCAAAACCCACTTCTTGAACACAAAAAAGCCCCGCTAGGCGGGGCTCTTTTTAAAGACGCCTGAGGCCTCTTCAGGATACTTAACTTTAAGCTGGTACAGCCGGTACAATAGTAACGAACTTTCGGTTTTTAGGACCTTTAACAACAAACTTAACAGTGCCAGTTACTGTAGCAAACAAGGTGTGATCTTTACCACAACCCACATTTGTACCCGCATGGAAGTGAGTACCACGCTGACGAACTAGAATATTACCCGCGTCGACAGCCTGACCGCCAAAGCGCTTCACGCCTAAGCGTTTCGACTCTGAATCGCGACCGTTGCGAGTACTACCACCTGCTTTCTTATGAGCCATGGATTATCTCCTTACGATTAGGCACTAATGCCAGTAATCTTAACTTCGGTAAACCACTGACGATGACCCATCTGCTTCATGTGGTGCTTACGACGCTTGAATTTCATGATGCGTACTTTCTTACCGCGACCGTGGGATACGATCTCTGCAGAAACCTTAGCACCTTGAACATCAGGGGCACCGATCTTAACATCTTCACCGTTCACTACTAAAAGCACACGGTCAAAGTCAACACTTGCGCCAACTTCAATGTTGAGTTTTTCTAGCTTGAGGGTCTCGCCCTCTTCTACACGGTGCTGCTTGCCACCGCTTACAATTACTGCGTACATATTCTTCTCCAATATGTGCTGATCCGGCTACTAAAAAAAGGCCTGCTGCTAATAGCATTCAAAGCCCCACACGTGGGTCTCTAAAGTGCCATATGACAGGGAGCAAGTTGGACCAGTCACAAGGGGCGTAATTTTACGCTAACTTAGAGCCATCCACAAGTCTAAAAGGACAGGATCTTAAGGCTTTTTAGCTACCGCCTTCGCAAGCACAAGCCAATGTAAGAAGCGGGCCTAGAAATGCGCCTGCCTTTCGACCTTTCCTTGACACTTGGGCCTTAGCTCACTAGCATGTCGCTCCTAACTTCATAATATTCGATTCCGCATCACCTATGCAGGCTAAAGATTTATACACTTCCGTAAAAGACGACTTCACTGCAGTTGATGTTGCCATAGTGGAGCACCTGCGCTCCCAAGTTCCTTTAGTGGAAAAAATTGGCCAATACATCATAGAAAGTGGTGGTAAGCGTTTGCGGCCATTGCTGGTGTTACTGGCGGCACGAGCTTGCGGCTATGAAAAAGACCAGCACATCAATCTTGCTGCAGTCGTTGAATTCATCCATACGGCCACATTACTTCATGATGATGTGGTCGATACGTCGAGTTTAAGACGTGGCAAACCCACGGCCAATAATAAGTGGGGTAATTCTTCCAGTGTATTGGTGGGAGATTTTTTGTATTCACGCGCCTTTCAGATGCTCGTCTCGATTGGCCAGCTTGACGTTATGGATACCTTATCCAACGCCACTAACGTCATTGCTGAAGGTGAAGTTTTACAGCTTCTAAATGCAAAAAATCCAGATGTAAGCGAATCTGATTATCTAGACGTGATTCTTGGTAAAACGGCCATGTTATTTGAGGCTGCAACTCATACGGGTGCTCAATTAGCCCATGCTAATAATCAGCAGACAGAGGCTCTTCGACGCTTTGGCAGACACTTAGGTATTGCATTCCAGCTCATAGACGACCTTATGGATTACACTGGTGATCTAAACAGCATGGGTAAAAATGTGGGTGACGACTTGGCTGAAGGCAAACCCACTTTGCCGCTCATTCATGCCATGGCCCATGCCCAAGAGGACGAGCGCAAACTCATTCGCAAAGCAATTAGGCAAGGTAACAGTGAACAGCTTGAAAAAATACAGTCTATCCTTCAACGCTGTGGTTCGTTGGATTACACCTACGCAAAGGCCACCCAAGAGACTGAAGATGCCTTAAAATGCCTGAGTGAACTGTCTGATTCGACTTACAAAAATTCCCTAGCCGATTTATGCACCCTAGCCTTAACCCGACAAAACTAATAATGCTATAATGCCAGCGTAACCTGTATTGAACCTTTGCTAATCGACTATGAGTGATCACAAAGCGACTTTCTCGAAGCTACCACACGGAAATTTAATCATGAGCAGACCTTCTTCCTTCAATCGTGACGAGTTATTGTCCTGCGGTAATGGTGACATGTTTGGCCTTGGCAATGCCCGCCTCCCCGTTGGAAATATGCTTATGATGGATCGTATTACTCACATTTCTGAAACTGGTGGCAGCAATGACAAGGGGCAAATCATAGCTGAATTAGACATCCATCCAGACCTGTGGTTTTTTGATTGCCATTTCCCAACAGACCCAGTAATGCCAGGTTGCTTGGGCTTAGACGCCATGTGGCAAATTGTTGGTTTTTACCTTGGCTGGAAAGGTAATAAGGGCCGCGGACGGGCTTTAGGCTGTGGTGAAGTTAAGTTTTTTGGGCAAGTCCTTCCCACGGCTAAAAAAGTAACCTACACCATTGATATTACGCGCTGCATTGAGCGTAAATTAGTCATGGGTATCGCCAATGCGAGTATGGAAGTCGATGGCCGAGAGATATACACAGCTAAAGATCTGCGCGTAGGGTTATTTACTAGCACGGATGATTTTTAAGATATTGATGATGCCTTGGGTTCATTATTTAACTGCACATTAACGAGGTCTATTATGCGACGTGTTGTCGTTACCGGATTAGGAATTGTATCTTGCATTGGTCACAATCAAGATGAAGTTTTAGCATCTCTCAGAACAGGCAAATCAGGTATTAGTTTTCAGCCTGAATACCAAGAGATGGGCTTTAAGAGCCATATTGCGGGCAGTGTTGATATTGACTTTGCCAGCTTAATTGATCGCAAATTACTGCGCTTTATGGGTGATGCCGCGGCGTACGCCTACTTATCGATGCAGCAAGCGATTGCTGACGCGGGCCTAACAGAAGAGCAGGTCTCTAACCCACGGACAGGATTGATTGCAGGTTCAGGTGGAGCGTCTACTGCCAATGTTTTAGAGGCTGCTGATGGTATGCGTGACAAAGGTTTGCGGCGAGTCGGCCCATACCGTGTTACCCGCACCATGGCGAGCACTGTATCCGCCTGCTTGGCAACTCCATTTAAGATAAAAGGATGCAACTACTCCATTACTTCTGCCTGTTCCACCAGCGCCCACTGTATCGGTAACGCTATGGAACAGATCCAACTCAATAAACAAGATGTCGTTTTTGCAGGTGGTGGTGAAGAGTTGCACTGGAGTCAAAGCGTGTTGTTTGATGCTATGGGAGCTTTATCTAGTAAGTACAACGAAACACCCACTCGAGCTTCTCGCGCTTATGATGCCAACCGTGATGGTTTTGTCATTTCTGGTGGTGGTGGCATGTTAGTTTTAGAAGAACTAGAGCATGCTAGGGCTAGGGGTGCAAAAATCTATGCTGAGCTCGTTGGCTACGGCGCTACCTCAGATGGTTATGACATGGTCTCCCCGTCTGGAGAAGGCGCAATGCGCTGCATGCAACAAGCTATGAGTACCACAGATAAGACGATTGACTACATTAATGCCCACGGTACTAGCACACCGGCAGGTGACATTCAGGAACTTAAAGCGGTGAAGTCAGTATTTGCTGATCAGTGTCCACCAATCACTTCAACCAAGTCATTGACAGGCCATTCGTTGGGGGCTGCAGGCGTGCAAGAGGCGATTTATAGCCTTTTAATGCAAGCTAACAGCTTTATTGCAGCCTCTGCCAACATAGATAATTTGGACGAAGGGGCAGACGGTATGCCCGTGATAACCGAAAAACAAAACGATGTAGCATTAACCACGGTCATGTCTAATAGTTTCGGTTTTGGT
>DDCR01000199.1 GCA_002335115.1 Oceanospirillaceae bacterium UBA2001 | reverse complement strand
TAAACAGACACAGCTAATGCCGTAAATAGACTCTTACTTTTGGGTATAAAGTAGGCCTGAGCACCAATTAATGGCTTGGGTGCTTATTGCACCACTAACCCAGTTTTTGGCCAGTTATAGGCCAGAATACCCTAGGATAAAGCCCATTATTAATGTATGTAAACCACATTAAGTGTATCTAGTGGCACAGATTGACAGTATGTAACGGGCAGTAAAGTGGTAATAAACTCCTTCCATAGTGTGCTAAGCTTGGGGCTTTGAAATCATTTCTTTTTTATATGTCTTCTGTATTCTCTAACTGCATGGTCAAAGACCAAGCTGAACTCAAAAACTTGTCTCAACGCATTGCCCAACGTCAAAAGCGTGGCCAGCCAAGCGATAAATTAGTCCAACAGTTAGCAACCAAAGCCCTAGCAAGCCAAACCCTCTACGAACAGCGTCAAAGCGCTTTACCCACGTTAGACTATCCCCCTGAATTGCCCGTTAGTGGACAGCGTGAAAAGTTAGTGCAGTTAATCCGTGAACATCAGGTGGTGGTGTTAGCGGGCGAGACGGGTTCTGGGAAAACCACTCAGTTGCCCAAGATTTGTTTAGAAGCAGGGCGCGGGGTGGGTGGCATGATCGGCCACACACAGCCTCGTCGTTTAGCGGCTCGAACAGTAGGTCAACGCATTGCAGATGAACTCAAAGTGCCCTTAGGGCAACAAGTAGGCTTTCAGGTGCGTTTCACAGAACAAGTGAGCGCCATGAGTCATATCAAGTTAATGACCGATGGCATTTTATTGGCAGAAACTCGGCACGACCCAGACTTATTGCGTTATGACACTATTATTGTTGATGAAGCCCATGAGCGTAGCTTAAATATTGATTTTTTATTAGGTTATCTAAAGCAATTATTGGGTCGTCGCCCTGATCTAAAACTCATTATTACTTCAGCTACCATTGATCTAGAGCGCTTTAGCAAACACTTTGATCATGCCCCAGTCGTTGAGGTTAGTGGGCGCACTTTTCCTGTTGATGTTTGGTACCGCCCTTTATTTGCCTCTAAAGTAGATCAAGATCAAGACCTGCAAAGTGCCATTCAACAAACTCTAGAAGAAATAGAACAGCATGAGCGTCAATCCAAACAGCATAATGGTGACGTGCTTATTTTCCTTCCGGGTGAGCGAGATATCCGAGACCTCGCCTCTTTCTTGCGTAAACAAGAGCAAAAGCATTGGCAGATCTTACCTTTATACGGTCGTTTAAGTTTTAGTGACCAACAAAAGGTATTCCAGCCATCTGGTAAAAGTGCAGGCAGGCGCATTGTCTTAGCCACTAATGTGGCAGAAACCTCTGTCACTGTGCCAGGCATTCGTTATGTCATAGACCCAGGTACCGCTCGAATGAGCCGCTACAGCTACCGTTCTAAAGTACAACGTTTGCCTATAGAAGCCATTTCACAAGCCAGTGCCAATCAGCGCAAGGGTCGATGTGGTCGAGTCTCAGCAGGTATTTGTATTCGCTTGTATGATGAAGCCGACTTTATTGGGCGGCCAGAGTTTACTGATGCAGAAATTTTGCGCACGAATCTAGCCTCAGTCATCCTGCAAATGCATGACTTAAAGTTGGGCCCGGTGGAAGAGTTCCCCTTCATTGATGCACCAGATAGCCGCTTTGTGAACGATGGTGTGAAATTATTACAAGAATTAGGCGCTTTAGATGAAGGGCGTCATCTTACACCGCTGGGTAAGCAGCTAGCACGTTTGCCTGTAGACCCTCGCATTGGGCGCATGGTGGTGGCAGCGAATGATTGGCAAGCGTTAAACGAGGTGCTATTAATCGCCAGTGCCCTCACCATTCAGGATCCTCGGGAAAGGCCGCAAGATAAGCAACAAGCGGCAGATCAGCAACACCAGTTGTGGCGTGAAAAAGATTCAGACTTTTTAAGTCTGGTGAACTTGTGGCAAGGCTACGAGCACGAGCGCCAGCAATTAACTCAAAATCAATTGCGGCAATGGTGCAGTAAGCATTTTGTGTCTTACCTGCGCATGCGTGAGTGGCGTGAGGTGCACAGACAACTATTACTCATGTGTCAGCAGATGGGTTTTAAAACCAATACCACACTAGCCAGTTACGAAGCCGTGCACAGGGCTTTATTAACGGGCTTGCTGGGGCATATTGGTCATAAAGACGAAGATGGCCAATTTGCGGGGCCCAGACAGCGTAAGTTCTTGCTATTTCCGGGTTCGGCTTTAGCCAAAAAGCCACCAGCTTGGATTATGGCAGCAGAATTAGTAGAAACCTCACGCTTATTTGCCCGCTGCGTTGCAAAAATAGAGCCGCAATGGGTAGAGCAAGGTGCAGGAACCTTGCTCAAGTATAACTATAGTGAGCCCGCCTGGCATAAGCGCCAAGGCCAAGTGATGGCTTTTGAGCAAGTCAGCTTATATGGTTTGGTATTGGCCAGTCAACGCAAAGTGGCCTACGGGAAAATAGACCCAGAAGTTTGCCAACAGCTCATGATCATGGAAGGTTTGGTGCACAATAACTTGCTCACCAAAGGTCAGTTTTTGGCCCATAATCAAAGCTTGGTGGAAGAAGTTGAAGCCCTTGAAGCTAAGTCGAGACGGCGTGATATTTTGGTAGACGAGCAAGTGTTGTTTGACTTTTACCATGGCAAAATAACTGATGTTAAAGCGCCGATTGTTAGTGCTGCAAGTTTTGAATCTTGGCGCAAGCAGCAA
>DDCR01000053.1 GCA_002335115.1 Oceanospirillaceae bacterium UBA2001 | reverse complement strand
AGGCGTCCTTGATAAGGCCTTGCATGTGCTAAGCCTTGAACAATTTGATCCAGCGATAAGCCCAGAGCTGATGCCGCCGCGGCAGTGGCTAGGGCGTTAGCCACATTGTGCTGGCCTAATAATTGCAAATCGACTTGCTGCTGTTGCTGTCCTACATGCAACATAAATTGACTACCGCGCGAAGTACGCTCGATAGCACTGGCATAAACGCTGGCCTTTTTATTGCTTAAACTAAAACTCCACACTCGCCTCGATTGGGCCAACGTTTGCCACACTAAAAAGTGAGGGTCATCAAGATTCAAAACCACCTGCCCCTTTTTAGAGAGGCCAGTAATAATTTCTCCTTTGGCTTTGACCACCCCACCAAGGCTGCCAAAACCCGATAAATGAGCTTCTTGGGCATTATTCAAAATGGCGACATCGGCCCCCACCATGCGACTGGTATAGGCAATTTCACCAATATGGTTCGCGCCAAGTTCGAGCACCCGATAATCAACATCATCTCGCATGCCCCACAGGGTCAAAGGCACGCCAATGTCATTGTTAAAATTACCTTGGGTAACCTCCACCTCTCCTGCCTGAAAAAGGACCTTTTGTAACATTTCTTTGACAGTGGTTTTGCCACTACTACCCGTGACTGAAACAAACTGACCATTGAGACTTTGACGCTTAATTGCAGCAAGCTGCCCCAATGCAATACGCGTATCTGGCACCACTATCAATGGCAAATCTGTGTCTATTTCTGTGCTCACTAAAGCTGCACAGGCACCTTGGTTTTGCGCTTGTGCAATAAACTCGTGGCCATCAAAATTAGGGCCAACTAAAGCAACAAATAAATCACCCGCCGCTAGGTTTCTAGTATCTGTAGATAGATGACTAAAGGCTGCGATACCGATAACATGACTACCTGGCAAGTTTTTGGATAGGTCAGATAAATGAAAGACAGCCATTAAGCTAAGCCTCCTGCTAGTGCACTCAAGACTTCTTCTTGATCACTAAAATGATGCTTAAGGCCAGCAATGTCTTGATAAGTTTCATGACCTTTGCCAGTAATTAGGACGATATCTCCTGCCCTAGCGCGTCCCATCGTTAAGGCAATGGCTTTTCTTCGGTCACCTTCTATGACTACTTTATCTAAGCGTTTAAAACCCTGCCCAATATCTGATAGAATTTTGCCACTGGGTTCTGTGCGGGGATTATCATCTGTGACCACGACATGATCAGCCCAGATTTCGGCAATACTGGCCATTTTGGATCGTTTGTCCACATCACGATCTCCACCACAGCCAAACACTAGCCATAATTGACCCTGAGTTAGATGCTCTTTGGCAGCCATTAACGCTTGTTCTAACGCATCAGGCGTATGGGCATAATCTACAATGGCCTGCGGGCTATTTTTTGATTGCCGCTCCTGCCCTACGATCTGCATTCGTCCACATATGGTCGTCAGTCTGTTGATCACCGCAATCGCTGCTGTCAGTTCAATTTTATGTAATAAAAGAACAGCCAAAGTGGCTAATAAATTACTCAGATTGAAGCGTCCAATAAGTCCAACTTTTAACAACGATTGACCCTTAGGTGTATTAATTACTGCTTCTATGCCATGTTCATGCTGAACAAGGGAGGACACCCCCACGTCTGCATAATCTACTTGGCAAATCTGAGCACTGTAAGTGTACGTTTTCACTGATGGGGCAATTTCGTTGAGCAACCCTCGACCAAAATCATCGTCAAAGTTCACCACGGCAGTGCGTAAACTCGGCCAGCTAAATAGTTGCGCCTTGACCTCACCATAGGCTTGCATGGTGCCATGATAATCAAGATGGTCTTGAGTCAGATTAGTGAACACGGCCGTTTCAAAACGGCAGCCATTTAGTCGCCCTTGTGCGAGTCCGTGGGAGGACACTTCTATGGCGCAGGCAACTGCACCTGCTTGTGCCATAGCCCCTAATTGACTCTGCATCGTCACTTCATCAGGCGTGGTATTTGGCCCCTGCACCAAAGTATCAAGCAATCCATAGCCCAAAGTGCCCACGACGCCACAGGTTAGACCTAAATCTGAAAAACACTGCGCAATAAACTGACTACAGCTCGTTTTACCATTGGTTCCTGTAATACCAATAAGAGACATGTGTTGGCTTGGATCATGGTTGATGCGGGCAGCGATCAAGCCTTGCATAGAGACCAAATTAGGTAGACTGATGATAGGAACAGTGAGGCCAGATGAGTCCAATTTAAATGCCTGTTGTGCATCGATAACTACCGCCACGGCCCCTCTTTCTTGCGCTTGCTTTACATAGCAGTGCAACCGTTTTGGCTCCCCTAAACAGGTGATAAACAAGTCACCTTGTTTGACCTGCCGGCTATCTGATGACACCCCATATACACAAACATCTGCCCATTGCTGGGCTTGTCCCGTAAGGGGCATCAGTTCATGTAAGCACTTGGTTTCCACATCCAACCTCACTGTTAACCTGGTGATGGCAGCAGATTATCTGGTGCCACATTTAAAAGACGTAAACTCTCGGTCATAATGCGAGAAAATACGGGAGCAGCCACTTCGCCACCATAATATTGTTCACCCTTAGGGTTATCTATAATTACCACACACACCAAGCGTGGCTTCGAGGCTGGCGCCATACCTGCAAAAACGGCAGCATAAACATCGTCATCATAACCCCCATCTTTCGAGGGTTTATGCACCGTGCCCGTTTTTCCAGCTACTCGATACATGGGCACTCTGGCGCGAGTGCCCGTACCGCCTTTTTGGGTCACCGTCTCTAGCATAGCAACCACTTGCTTGGCTAAATGCTCGGGCATTACTCGTTCTGCTTCGGGGACTTTTTCTTGTTTCAAAATTGACACTGGGCGTTTGAGTCCATAGCTGGCAAATACTCCATAGGCTTGGGCTAATTGCACGGGAGTGACAGCGATACCATAGCCATAAGACATGGTGGCTAAATTAATTGGATTCCACTTAGGGTAGTTCGGCAGAATACCTGAGCTTTCACCCGGGAAACCACTGGCTGTCGCTTGCCCTAAGCCAAAGCTATAAAAAGTTTCCCTGACACTTTGATCAGGTAAAGATAAAGCTAATTTAGTAACACCCACATTACTGGATTTAGTAATAATGCCCGTAATGTCGAGTACGCCATAGTTGCGGTGATCACGGATCGTCTTACGTTTGACTTTTACAAATCCGGGACTGGTATCCACTTCACTATCAAGATCATATTGACCGCTCATTAACGCTGCTGCGATAGTCAGAGGTTTCATGGTCGAACCCGGTTCAAGCACATCAGTCAAAGCTCGGTTACGCAAACTATCGATGTTCATGACTGATCGGTTATTGGGGTTGTAGGCCGGTTGGTTAACCATGGCCAATATTTCTCCTGTCTGCACGTCTAACACCACTGCAGAGCCTGAATTAGCTTGGTGCTGCTGCACAACAGCTTTGAGTTCGCGATAGGCAGCATACTGCATGCGTAAATCAATGCTTAGGTTTAAATCCTTGCCAGGTTGAGCGTTAGAAAGTAGCCTTAGATCCTTAACGGTGCGCCCAGTGCGGTCTTTTTGTACTACTTTTTTACCTGAGGTGCCCTGCAACCAAGCGTCATATGCCAGTTCCATACCCTCTTGCCCTTGGTCATCAACATTGTTAAAACCCACTAAATGAGTCGCTACTTCAGCCGCTGGGTAGTAGCGGTGAAATTCCTCAACACCATGCACGCCTGGCCAATCATAGGCCAAAAAGGACGCAGCAGCAGCAGGATTGACATGCCGTTTAAGGTACATAAATTCTTTGTTTTTTAGACGTTCTAAACGTTTTAAAAAGGCAACTTCTGGCAACCCTAAACCTTGCGCAACCTGTTTGGCTTGCCCTATGTCCTTACCTAATGCTTGAGGGTTAGCCCATAAACTAACCACCGGCGCACTTACGGCCAGAGGCTCTCCGCGACGATCTAAAATCATGCCTCTATGAGCAGGAATGAGAACTTGACGTTCCATTCGCGCATCGCCTTGGCGCATTAAAAAAGATCGCTCAGTTAAATTCAGGTGCACCAAACGCCATGCCACAGCCGCTGCTGCAAGAAGTAATATCAACCATACCCAGCGCATACGCCATGGGTACTCCATGGCGTTCATAACTGGCGCACCAAAACGATGTCTTGAGCAGGTGGCACACCCATTTTAAGCTGCTCAATCACAATCGATTCAACCCGACTATGGGACGCCCAAGCACTTTGCTCTATTAATAGCTGACCCCATTCCACCTGCATGTCGTTGCGGTCTCTTTCTAGCTGATGCAGATGGTTAATATGGCCTCTGGCCAAAAACGAAGTATAAACAACTAATTGCGCACTAATAACTAAGCCTACGAGCAAAAAGATCCCCAACAACATGGCATAGCGCTGAGCCTGCAAGCTTGCGCGTGTTAACCATAAATTAAGGTTTTCGCTCATGTCTTTCATGCGATTTTTTCTGCCACGCGCATTACTGCACTTCGGGATCGAGGGTTAATGTCAATTTCATGAGGAGATGGTTTGCGGGCCTTGCTCAATAAAATAAGGCGCCGATTAAGCTGGTCTTCAGTCACCGGTAGGCCGCGCGGAATATGGGAGTCACCTTTAGCATGTTCGCGCATAAAGCGCTTAACAATGCGGTCTTCTAGAGAATGAAAACTAATCACCACTAGCCGGCCACCCGGAGCCAACGCTTCAAGGGCCGCATGTAAACCTAACTCTAGATCTTTTAATTCTTCATTAATGTGAATACGTATGCCCTGAAATGCTCGAGTTGCGGGGTTTTTACCTTTTTCCCACTTAGGGTTAGCTATCGCAATAATGTTGGCTAATTGTTTAGTCGTAGTAATTGGCTGTTGTTGACGATGCTCCACGACCGCTCGAGCCATGCGTCTAGAGAAGCGCTCTTCACCATAATGATAAAGTACATGGGCTATTTCTTCAGCATCTGCGCGCGCTATCCATTGGGCTGCAGATTCGCCCACATCAGGATTCATACGCATATCTAATGGGCCATCATGCTGAAAACTAAAGCCACGAGTGGCATCATCAAGCTGGGGTGATGAAACGCCTAAATCCAGCAGAATCCCATGCACTTGACCAAAACAGTTTTGCTGCTGGGAGAATTGGTCTAAATGAGCGAAGGAGGTCTGAGTGATGGATAAACGTGTGTCTTCAACCATCATCAACTTTGCTTGATCAACAGCTAATGGGTCTTTGTCAAACGCATGTAGATGACCTTGGGAACTGAGGTGCTGCAGGATTAGTCGACTATGTCCACCCCGACCGAAGGTGCCATCCATGTAAATACCATCACTATTATGGACCAATAGTTCTACGGCTTCATCGAGCAAAACGGATTTGTGGTGAAATTCTGGGTTCATTTCAGTTCCATTCATAATGTCAGCCATAACTGACTACAAGGACAACTGATGCAATAGTTCTGGCAATTCTTCAGTATTACTACTGGCCTGCAAATAGGTTTCGCGGCGAGTGTTCCATAACGGCTCACTCCACAATTCAATTTTTTTTCCTTGACCTAAGAGCATGACTTTTTTGTTCAACTGAGCATATTCTCTAAGTAACGCAGGTAACAATATACGTCCATTAGCATCAAGTTCTAAGTCTGTGGCATGACCGATCAATAAACGTTGTATACGTCTAGCGCTAGGGTTGAAACTAGGCAACTGCTCTAATTTCTGCTGGATTAGGTCCCATTCATTCAATGGGTAGATCATCAAACAGGGCTCTTCTGTATCAATAGTGACCACTAACTGCGGGTTGGTTTGAGACTCTACTTTGTCAATTAATAGATCACGAAAACGTACTGGCATCGCTATACGTCCTTTGGTATCTATATTAATTGCTGCAGCGCCACGAAACATCGGACTTTTCCCTAAAAACGTTACATTTGGGGAAAAATATCCACTTTCCCCCACTTTTATCCACCAGACCAGTGTAGGTAGATCAAGACTATTTTGCAAGTGAAAAGATAAAGATAGGTTGAGACGCTAAAAAGGCCAAGAAATGGTCTTTTAAATTGGTTTTTAAATCAGCTCTTGTAAGACCCGACTAGGAACAAGTATATGTTGGGAAATTAGTTTTTGGGCCACTTCGAGATCTCTAGCTAGAACCGCTGAAACAAGCTGTTCATGCTCCATTTGATTGACATCAAAAGCGGCATGACCTGCGTTGTGTGTGAGCCATAAATTACGGTATCTAGATGCCTTTTCATAAAGATCTAAACGCACCCTGAGCAATTCTTCAGAGCCACAACCTTTGACGATGCTATAGTGAAACTGTTGATGCAGTTGCTCCCAAGCTTGGAGATCTCCGTCTGCCTGCAGCAATCCAGCATTAGAGTGGAGTCTATAGGCTGCAGCAACGATATCGGCCTCCCAAGCTTCATCACCCCTTTGGATAGCTAATCCGACACATAATGACTCAATTTGGGCTCGTGTATGGTAGATGTCTATCAATTCCACTCGTGTGACAGGGCATACTCGATAGCCTCGTTGATCCTGCACTTGCACCAACTGCATGACCACTAGTTGCGACAAGGCCTCACGCAATGGATTGACACCTACGTTATAACGCGCCTTTAAGACACTCATCTTAAGCTTATGGCCAGCCCCAAAGAAGCCTGTCAAAATGTCGTGCTTTAAATGGTACAACACCTTAGCGGCTGAATTTTCTTGGGGCATGACGTTTCTTGGTCGCTTTATAGATAATGTCGATATTTTAATACTTAAAGGCCATCAATATCAATCGAGGCATAGCCTATGACCTTCCTCTTTAAGCCATTGCTTTGCATCTGCGTAATTTGGCAACACACGTTTTACTTGAGCCCAAAACTCAGGGCCATGGTGCATATGCAGCAGATGGCACAACTCGTGAACTACCACACTATCAACGACTGCACGGGGTGCCATCATCAACTTCCAGTTAAATTGCACTTCACCCCGATGATTACAGCTACCCCAGCGGGCTCGATACGTTTTAACGTCAATCTTTTTCGGCCAAGCACCCACTAAGGGTGCAAAGTGACTAACCCGCTGCTCTATATGCTCTTGCGCTTGCAGCTTATACCAGCGCACAAGGGCATTACGTATCCATATCGGATTGACGCGAGGAACGCTCACACTGAGTTCATTAGCACCCTTGAGTTTGGTGCTGTGACTTCCCAAAGAAATCTGCAAAATTAGCTCTTGGTCTAAAAAAACCAGCCTTTCCCCCGCCTCATACCGTCTTTGAACCGGCGGTATAAACGGGCCCTGCATTGCCAATTTTGCTAGTATCCAGTCACTTTTAGACTCTAGTAAACGGTCGATTTGAGACCTTGGCATTTTATGAGGCACCAAAACGACTAACTGCCCCAATGACATTCTAAAACCCACACTGGCTTTGCGGTGAGTGCGCTTAATAATTACCACAATGCCATGCATGGCTACTTTTTCTAACATCGATGTCATAGCAGTTTATGAGTAGCCTAAGTGCACAATTGATAGATCAGCTCGATCTAACTTATCCCACAATAGGTCTTTTAATTGTGGTGGGAACACATCCAGTTCGCCAAGCTCCTGCTTTGTTAACCAACGAGCTTGAGTAATGGACCTTATTTCTTCAGTCAATGTTGCCAAATTTTTTAAAGAAACCTCCCCTTGCCATTGATCAACAAGATAAAACTGCTCTACATGATAAATACTTCTGGAAACCTCACCAAACTCCCGCACAAACAAAAGCTCGCCCACACAGACAGTTAAGCCGGTCTCCTCCCACACCTCTCGCTTCACCGTGTTTCGTGTATTGCCGTCTTGGGTCTCAAAACCGCCGCCCGGAGGCACCCAATAAGAACGCCCATCATCGTTTTCGTTGACCATTAAAATACGATCTTGATCAACCAAGATACCCGCCGCTCTGATGCGATGGCGCATAAAAAATCTCCACAGGTCAGTAAATCGGGAAGCTTAGCATAACTTGAGAAAAGACACTGCGAAAAGCGTAATCTGGCCCTGCTCCACAATGTTTTCTAAACCAGCTCTAAGCCTATGTTAATGGCAGTGTTGATGCAGAGACTTGTCTCGATGGTAATGGCAATGCTGATATTAACTGTGACCAAGAAACTTTTATAGGACTGCTGATGCGATGCAGATACAGAGAGAATAGTTGACGTTTTGACGATGGTGTTTACGATGGTGTTGGTGTTGGCAAAGTAAGACCAGCAAAGACCCAATCGCATGGGCACAAACATTAGTGTTTAATTAAAGCAAACGCTGAGCAAATTCAGATCCAACTTAAAGCAACGATTAAAAAAAAGACAGGCAACAAACTAAAAAGTGAGAAAGCCCGCCACATAAGCCGGGTTCTGTCGTGGACA
>DDCR01000042.1 GCA_002335115.1 Oceanospirillaceae bacterium UBA2001 | reverse complement strand
TGATTTTGACGCTAACAATACCCAAGAACTGAGTTTACAAGAACATCTAGCATGGCAACTCAATGTTAGCCGTTTGAGTGACCTTGACCAATTCATTGGGGCCAGCATTATAGATGCTGTCGATGCACGTGGTTACTTGAGCCAAACGCTAACTGAAATTACAGAAGGCATCAACGGTAATCTAGTGCAACAAGATCAAGGGCTCATTGAAGAAGATGAGACACAAGCGGTACTCACCTTAATTCAACAGTTTGACCCCATCGGCGTTGCGGCCCAGGACTTAAGGGAATGTCTACTCATCCAGTTAAAATACTTACCGTCTGAAACACCTTGGCGACAGGGTGCGATAGCCATAGTAGACAAGCATTTAGATTTACTGGGTAGCCACGATTACAATGCACTCAGAAGGCGTTCAGGGTATAAGGAAAATGAGCTGCAACATATTTTTGAACTGATCACCAAATTACAGCCAGAGCCAGGGGTCAGTATTGCCTCAAGCCAAGCCGAGTATGTTATTCCAGACGTTATGGTGCGTAAGGTGAATAACGTGTGGCGTGTTGAACTGAACCCAGAGTCGGCGCCCAAAATCAGAATTAATCAACAATATGTAAATTTTGGTGGCAGCGCCAACACGAGTGATAAAAACTATATCAAAAGTCACTTACAAGAAGCACGTTGGTTCTTAAAGAGTCTTGAAAGTCGAAATGAGACATTACTCAAGGTTGCTGGGCGCATCTGTGAAATACAGCAAGGCTTTTTGGAGCATGGCGCAGAGGCCATGAAGCCCCTTGTACTTGCAGAAGTTGCTGAACATGTGGAAATGCATGAATCAACCATCTCTCGAGTCACCACGCAAAAATATATGCACACCCCTAGGGGTATATTTGAGCTAAAATACTTTTTCTCTAGCCACGTTGCTACAGCGAATGGAGGGGAGTGTTCATCAACAGCAATCCGCGCACTCATCAAAAAATTAATTGCGGCGGAATTAACGCGCAAACCCTTGAGTGATAGTAAACTAACTGACATGCTTGAATTACAAGGGATTAAAGTAGCACGCAGAACGATTGCCAAATATCGAGAAAGCATGAACATCCCACCCTCTAACGAACGTAAACGACTCACTTGAGATCAACTACCCCATAGGGTTAATAAGTAACTATGAATATTAGTGACATCCTCACACTAGAGCGCACTTTTGCTGATCTGAAGTGGGCTAGCAAAAAACGCACCCTTGAATCTATTAGCCACTTACTGGGGGACCAAATGGCCACCTTAGATGGCAAAGAGCTGTTTAATGCCTTGATCAACCGAGAAAAATTGGGCAGTACTGGCTTTGGTGATGGCATCGCCATCCCCCATTGCCGTCTAGCAAACTGCACACAAGTCACAGGAGCCCTCGTGCGATTGGCCACAGCCGTTGATTTTGACGCCATTGACCAGCAACCAGTGGACTTACTATTTGTGCTGTTAGTGCCCCTTCAAGCCACCGATGAACATCTTCAAATTTTGGCGACCTTAGCCACGAGTTTTGGAAAGCCTGAATTTCGCTCGAATTTACGAGAAGCCGCTGACGCACGTGCGATGTACCAAATCGCTATCGCATAAAAACCCCAAAAAGGGTATACTATGCGGCTATTCTTGATAAGTTTCGACCCTTCTTATGAAAAATTATCTAACGATTTATAGGGCCGCGTCTGTAGGGTTTTTTGCATGATTCAAAGACAAGTCACAATTATTAACAAACTTGGATTGCACGCTCGCGCCGCTGCTAAGCTTGTCGGTGTGACGAGTCGGCATGGATGTAGCATCGAAATTGGAAACGCAGGCAAAATGGTGGATGCTAAAAGCATCATGTCAGTCATGCTTTTAGCCGCAGCCCAAGGCACTGTTCTGGATCTCAAGGTGGATGGGGACGGGGCTCAACAAGCCGCAGACGAGGTTTCTCAATTGGTGAATAATTATTTTGACGAAGGCGAATAAAGCAAGCAGTCCAATGAAATCTCGCCTTCAAGAACTCAATGATGCCCTCGATAGCGGTGCTTTTATTCAAGCCCGCCATATGCTCAACCACACTTTAAAACCCGCCCATACGGCTCATTTATTAGAGTCTTCGCCTCCCAGAGAGCGAGAAGTGCTGTGGAACTTGATCAATCCAGAATTGGAAGGTGAAGTGTTACAACATTTAAGTGACGAAATTCAAGCTGAATTCGTTAATCAAATGAACACGGAAGAACTACTGCAAGCCACAGAAAACTTAGACACTGACGACTTCGCCGATATCTTACAACAGCTACCAAAAAAGGTGTTACAAGAAGTTCTTAACAGTTTGAGACAACAAGATCGAGAGCGAGTTGAGCAGGTTTTATCTTACCCTGAGGACACTGCTGGTGGCCTCATGAATACTGACGTGGTGAGTATTCGACCTGACCTCACCATCGACGCTGTGTTGCGTTATTTAAGGCGCCATGACACCATCCCTGAGATGACTGACAACCTATTTGTGGTCACACGCAAAGACAATTACATCGGCTTATTGCCCCTCACTCGCTTATTAGTCAGTGACCCTAACACCCTCATATCCGATGTTATGGACACAGAACGCGAAGCCATAACCGCTGATTTAGATGAAACTGATGTCGCTAACTTATTTGAACGTAATGATTGGGTTTCAGCACCCGTCATTAACCAAGAAGGGCGCTTAGTGGGCCGCATCACCATCGATGACGTGGTTGATGTCATTAGAGAAGAGGCCGACCACTCCCTCATGCGAATGGCTGGTTTAGACGAGGACGAAGATACCTTTGCACCTGTTTTAAAGACAGCAAAACGCCGAGCCGTGTGGCTTGGCATTAACTTATTAACAGCCCTCCTTGCTTCTATGGTGATTGGACTATTTCAAGACACCATTGAAAAAGTAGTGGCACTTGCGATTCTGATGCCTATTGTTGCCAGCATGGGCGGTATTGCTGGCAGTCAGGCACTAACCTTGGTGATCCGGGGCCAAGCCCTAGGTCACGTTGAACATAGCAACATTGGATACCTACTCAATAGAGAAGTCATCGTGGGGGCTCTCAATGGCTTGTTATGGGCTACTGTAGTTGCCAGTATTGCGAGTTGGTGGTTTTCAGATTTCACCATTGGATTTATCATTGCTATTGCAATGGTTATTAACTTAGTTGTGGCTGCTATTTGCGGCACCTCTTTGCCTGTCATCCTCAAAGCAATGAACATAGACCCTGCTTTAGCTGGAGGCGTTATTTTAACCACCATCACTGATGTGGTCGGATTTTGTGCCTTCTTGGGCCTCGCCACATTATTTTACTCGCAAGGAATTTAATATGGGCAAAGTCAAAGCTCGCAAAGCCGCAGCAGAACTCGAAGCATTGCAACAAAACCTGCCTATTGAAGAGGAACCTAGCCGTACCCAAATCAAGCGTGCGATGGAAGCCCTGCAGGTTTTAGGAGGTAAATTAGTTGACCTTAAACCGTCTGAATTGGCCCGCATCCCCATGAGTGATACTCTCAAAACAGCAATTGATGAATCTCGTCGCATCACTCAAAATGAAGCTAAACGCAGACACTTGCAATACATAGGTAAGGTGATGCGCGATGAAGATTCAGAAGCCATTGCCAAGGCCTTAGCAGTGCACGACTCAGGGTCTGATGAGCACCGTCGCGTTTTTCATCAGATAGAGACTTGGCGGGATGGCTTAATTGCCAACAATCCTGATACGATTAATGAAATCATACAATTACATGACAAAGCTGATCGGCAACACATTACGCACTTAGCGAAGCAGGCCCAGAGCCTCAATCAAGAAGCGAAAGCAAAATCCGCTTCGAAGAAATTATTTAAGTATTTACGCTTGCTGGCAGATATTTAACTTAATCAATTAGCCTCATCTTGTGGGAAGTGGCTCTGATTGGTTGAGGTCGACTAATAGGGTCTATCTGACAAAGTCGACTCATAATGTCTAGATAATAAAGTTTAGGGAATAATGTTTGGTTAATAAAGTCGAACTAAATCCAGTCGACTAGTTTTTGACGTAGTTTCTTTACTGAACCACTTTGAATCTGGCTGATGCGAGATTCGGATACTTCTAGCACAGCTGCGATTTCTTTTAAGTTAAGTTCTTCATCATAATAAAGCGCAAAAATTAGTTGCTCGCGCTCTGGTAATTCACCGATAGCCTTAGCGAGGGCTTTTTGGAAAGCCGCTTGGTCTGCGTCTCTAGTTGGAATTAAGGCAGATAAAGGAGGCTCTGCACCGTCAGGCTGATCCTCAATCTGCACCGTTTGGTAATTATAATTGCGACCTTTTTGATGCTGTAAGTCCTCTAGGCTCATACCCATAGCGTCCGACAATTCCGTGTCTTTAACTGGGCGCCCCATTTCTTGCTCAAGAGCAGCAGTGGCTTGGTTAATCTCTCGGATACTGGTCATGACAGAACGCGGTAACGTACTGAAGCGTCGCACTTCATCTAACATCGCGCCACGCACTCTGAGCTTAGCAAAAGTGGTAAATTGGGCACCTTTAGTGGCATCAAAATTATTCAACGCCTCTAATAATCCTAGCATACCCACTTGAATGAGATCATCAATATCGACACTGGCCGGCAAACGCGCACTCAAGTGCAACGCTACTTTTTTAACGAGCGGCATATGCTCAACTAAAGGGTCTGTAGCAGACCCAGGAGCATGGGATTGATAAAGAGAAAGATTATGCATCAATTAATTATTTCCAATTACGCTTTATGTTGCAATAGTCTTTCAACAAAGAATTCAACTTGGCCACTTAAACCTGTGGGTGGCTGCCAGCGTTCTACTGCAGCCGCCATGTGTGCATATGCACGAGACGAATTAGCCATAGGTGACACTTGCACCACAGCTTTTTGTTGTTTGTTAGCGAGCCGCAGTTGTTCATCACGAGGGGAACTTCCCAAATACAACATGGTAGCTCCCAAGTAATGATCGACAACTCGCTCAATTTTACTATACAAAGCACGACCTTCTTTTTCATTCTTCACCATACTGGCAATAAAGTGAAAGCGGCTGGCCCCATAACGCTGATTCATAACTTTAATCAATGCGTACGCATCAGTAATTGAAGAGGGCTCATCACATGCAATAACAATGACTTGATGGGCGGCATTTAAAAATGCTAAAACAGTGTCCGAGATCCCTGCTGCAGTATCAATAATGAGGTAATCTAATTTGCCATTGTATTCACTAAAGGCTTGAATTAAATGCTGCAATTGTTCATTTTGTAAGCTGGCCATTTCGTATATACCTGAGGCTGCAGGCACTACTTGTATGCCAAACGGACCTATTTGTATGATGTCACTTAAGGTCTTTTCCCCGCTCATGACGTGGGCCATATTAAATGTACACTGTAAACCTAGGTTCACATCAATATTTGCCAAGCCTAAGTCAGCATCCATCAACATCACTTGATGACCCTCTTTGGCCAAACTGGCAGCAATATTAATTGAGGTGTTGGTTTTACCTACACCTCCTTTGCCACTCGTTACAGCAATGACTTGTATTCCGTTTGAACTCATACTAATGGCTCCTGTAGGACGCTAGGCCCATGGCAGCAAGGGGGGTGTCTTTTAGGCTGCCAAACTTAGCACTGGCGACAGGTTTTGGGTTTAATAGGCTTCTATCACTCAGCCCCGAGGGTTTACCTGGTGTAGCGTGCAGTAGCTTAGCCAAAGCATCTATAGCACCATCTTCTTCTGCTAGTTCAGCTGCCACTGCGTGAGCAACGAGTTGCTGTGCACTAGGATAACCTAGGTCTAAGGGAATGCGCTGCCCGTCAGTAATCATTGCTAACGGCTGCTTTGACTCTATAAGAGCTCCAAGTAGGCCACCTAAAGGTAAACATTCATCTAATTTTGTCGCTACAACGCCTTTAACTTTACCTAAGTAATGAGTCATTAGATAGCGCAATGCATGAGACTGGCTATTAGCAGCCAGTGTTAGGTAAACATTGATTTGATGGGGCACACCTAAGAAACCGTCAACTAGGTTCTGGATGTGTGGATCAAAGGGGTTACCCCCTGAAGTATCAACCAAGATATAATCTTTGTGGGTGAGTTGATTTAAGGTTGTGGTTAACTGAGTAAAGCCTGTGACATGATGTACTTCGATGCCTAACATGGTTCCAAAAACTCTCAATTGGTCTCGCGCACCAATACGCTGTTGGTCCATGGAAATCAAAGCCACCTTATGCTTGCCGTGCTTCATGGCCAGTTGCGCACCTAATTTACCGATGGCTGTGGTTTTGCCCACACCTGTGGGGCCTACAAGGGCATAAATTCCTGCCTCGTGCACTACCCCTTCTGAACTGGTGGTTAAGTGATCCTGCAGCCATTGTTGGGCATGTGTCCATAATAAATCAGCATCATCGCATTGGGGTAGCTCAGATAACATGGGATCAAGCATACGTTTTTCAAATCCCATGCGCTCCAACCTCTGGAAAACCTTGAGCCCAGCCGCATTGGTAAAAGTATGGTTCTGATTTGGACTCTGACTCATTTGTTGCTCTACCAACAAGCGCAAAAGACCCATTTCCTTTTCCATGCGTATCATATTGTCATTGTTTGGAGCCTGATGATTAGATAATGTTGTAGGATTTTTGTCACTTCGTGAACGATTTAATTCAACTGCAACCTTGACTGGTGAAGCTGAACTTTGATTGGGTTTTGGGTTTGGGTTTTGGTTTCGTTGTGACTTAATGCGGTCTAAATTAGCACTAAGGCGATCAGAAAAAGCTGCGCTGCGCTGCGCTGTTAAGCGCTTTTCGTCAAAGTCGATGGCCGCTACAATTTCAACTTCGCCAGCAATTTTTGTATTTGACAAAATGACGGCATCATCACCTAGAGTCTCCTTAATCATGGCAAGAGCTGTACGTGTGTCTTTGGCTAAAACGCGCTTCATTTTCATCTTCAATCAACCTTAATGCTTTTAGTTTTACTCTACTGGTGCTTGCGCATCCACTAGGGGCTGTTGTTCTATCGTCGACACTACTTGAATGCCTTGTTCGTCTGGTATTTCGTTGTAGCCCAGTATGACTAAACCTGGAATACGGTTTTTAACCATTTTAGCTAACCAAGGACGGATGCCTGGAGAGACCACTAACACTGGAGGAATACCCTGTTCGGCGAGTCTTTCGCTGGTATCTTGCAGGTTACCTAACAACTGTTCTGCTAAGTTGGGTTCTATGGCTAAGCCATGTTCTTTGCTTTGCTGTAATATGTTATGCAATTGTTGTTCCAATCCGGCATCTAATGTCATCACGGATAGATCACTCCCCACTTGAGTGAGTTGCTGCATCATCATACGGCCTAACGCTGGACGCACTGCCGCTGTCAAAACGTCAGGATCCTGACTTCTATGAGCCTGTTCTGCCAGAATTTCGACGATTGTGCGAATGTCCCTTACCGCCACACCTTCAGCTAAAAGGTTTTGTAATACTTTAGCCACGACACCCACTGACAATTGAGAAGGCACGACTGCTTCAACCAACTTAGGAGCCGCTTGTGACAGTTGGTCCATCAATTGCTGAGCTTCGTCGTGGCCCAATAATTCATGAGCATTATCATGTAAAACTTTATTCAGGTGGGTCGCAAGAGCTGTCGCACCGTCCACTACTGTATAGCCCATAGACTGGGCATACTCTCTTTGGGATGTATCAATCCACAAGGCATCCAGTCCAAAAGCTGGATCTTGTGTTGGAATACCCTCGAGACTGCCGTGGGTTCCACCAGGATTAATGGCGAGGTCCTTGCCCATCATTAACTCTCCCTGACCACGGGTCACACCATTAATATTAATATGGTATTGATTAGGTGATAGGTCTAGGTTGTCCCGAATGTGCACCGATTGCACCAGAAATCCAAGTTCGTGTGAAAGCTTTTTACGCACGCCTTTGATGCGTTGCATTAACGCGCCACCTTGGCTTTTGTCGACTAAGGGAATTAATGCATACCCCACTTCTAAGCCAATCATATCTAGCTGCGGAATATCTTCCCACGACAGATCTTTTGACTCTTGATCTTGTTGTTGCTGCACTGGGTCCACCACCTCCGGCTCATCATCCTGTCGAGAACGTTTTACAGCGAGGTAGGCAAAACCACCAGTAATTGCTGCTAACAATAAAAATATGAAGTGAGGCATGCCTGGAATCACACCCAACAGGGTCATAATGCCAGTAACGACAATGAGCGCTTGAGGGCTGCCTAATTGGTTCACCACTTCGCTCGACATGTCTGAGGTTGAGGTGACCCGAGTCACAATGATTGCTGTAGCAGTCGCCAGCAATAAGGATGGAATCTGAGCCACTAGACCATCGCCAATGGTCAACAGAACATAGGTTTCTGTGGCTTCATTAAAACTCAAACCATGGGTACTCATACCAATGGCAAGGCCACCAATAATGTTAATGAGCAGGATCAAAAAACCTGCGATTGCATCACCTTTTACAAATTTACTAGCACCATCCATGGAGCCATAAAAATCTGCCTCTGCCGTCACATCTGCCCGCCGTTCGCGGGCTTCATCTTGTGACAGTACACCTGCGTTCAAATCGGCGTCAATGGCCATTTGTTTTCCGGGCATGGCGTCTAAGGTGAACCTTGCGGATACTTCCGATACTCGGCCGGCACCTTTGGTAATAACCACGAGGTTGATAATCACGAGAATGACAAAAACGAAGATGCCAACTGCGTAATTCCC
>DDCR01000122.1:17895-21382 GCA_002335115.1 Oceanospirillaceae bacterium UBA2001 | reverse complement strand
CTTTGTTTAATCAGTTAGGTGGCTTAGACCGATGCCATGTGCAGTTAAAAAATATGGCCCGTGTGGGTCAACAGATCCCTAACCCAGCTTATACGAGTCCATCTGACCTGGCTGCCTTGGCTTTGGCTTATGAGGCCGCACCTAACGCCAAGTTAGTGGCTGGTTCGACGGACTTAGCCTTAGACATTACTCAGGGTCTTCAGTCTTTTAAGTGCCTTATTGACGTTACTGGCGTAGAGGAATTGCAAGGGATAGACGAGCGAGATAAAAAACTTCATATTGGCGCTGGTGTAAGTCTGAGTGAGGTGGAGTTTTTCTGTCAAACTAAGTTACCCCAAATGAGTGACCTGTTAGCTAGTTTTGCTTCACGGCAAGTGCGCAATCGTGCCACCTTGGTGGGTAATATCGCCAACAGTTCGCCGATTGCTGATATTCCCCCATTGCTACTGGTGATGGATGCTGAACTAGTTTTACAGCAAGGTTTAAAGCAGCGCACCATAGCTTTAAAAGGGTTTAATTTGGGTTATAAGCAAACCGCCTTAGCCACGGGCGAATTTATTCATAGTGTAATCTTACCCCTTCCATCAAATGGCCAGCGAGTGTGGATAGAGAAAGTGAGTAAACGCACAGAAGATGATATCTCTGCCACGTGCGTGGCCATGAGCTTAACCTTAGATCACGATACCATCGTTCAGATTAATATTGCCTGTGGTGGTATGGCGGCGACTCCTAAAATGGCTAATATGTCGCAAAGTCAATTATTAGGGCAACCCCTCACACCCCAGCTTATTGCTCAAGTACCTGTGTGGTTGGCACAGGATTATCAACCCATTGATGACATGAGAGCGAGCGCCGCTTATCGTCAGCAGGTGACCTCCAATATTGTTACAGGATTTTTACGGGCGGCCATAGCATGAGAAAATTACCTAAATTATCGCCGCAAAACTCCGCGTCTGTTGGACCTACGAATGGTGATGCTGCTCAAAATTTAAACACCACCACTACGACCATAGGTAAACCATCGCCCCACGAAAGTGCAAAGTTACACCTCACGGGTAAGGCGCTGTACATTGATGATATTCCTACACCAGTAGGCTGCCTGCATGCCTACGTGGGTATGGCGAATGTGGCCTGTGGCTTGCTAAAAAGTCAAAACTTGAGCAGCGTCGCCAGTGCATTAGGCGTGGTCGATGTCATTACTGCCAAAGATGTACCGGGTCATATAGACATTGGCCCTGTATTTGGTGGTGACCCTTTGCTGGTAGAAGGACAAATTAATTACTTCGGACAGCCTCTATTTGCGGTGGCGGCTATTAGTCGTGATGCAGCCCGCAAAGCCGCTTTGTTAGGGCACGCAGTCATTGACTCAACACCACCACTGTTAAGCTTAGAACAAGCTCAAATGAATAATAAAAAAGTGCGCCCAAGTCACAGCTTAGTTAAAGGTGATAGTGCGGTGGCACTGCAAAAATCGATGCGTCGTCTCACTATTGATCAGCAAGTTGGTGGGCAAGAACACTATTACCTTGAGGGCCAGGTTTGCCTCGCTATACCCCAAGATAACGGTGGCGTTTTGGTACACAGTTCTAGTCAACATCCCAGTGAAGTGCAAAAGCTGGTGGCTGAAGTATTGGCCTTAGCCATGCACAAAGTGGTGGTAGACACAAGACGCATGGGCGGTGGTTTTGGTGGCAAAGAAACTCAAGCTGCACAATGGGCATGTCTGGCTGCACTGCTAGCTGTGCGCAACCAAAAGGCTGTAAAACTGCGCTTGGCACGCAGTGATGACATGGCCCTGACAGGTAAACGCCATCCCTTTGTAAACCAAGCTCAGGTGGGTTTTGATGACGCCGGACGAATTACAGCGGTCTGTGCTGAACTCAATGGATTGTGTGGTTCTAGTGCAGATCTGTCAGATGCTATAGTTGATCGTGCTATGTTCCATACAGATAATGCGTACTATCTTCCGGCAGCGACAATTACGGGCCATCGGTGGTTTCAAAATACAGTTTCAAACACCGCTTTTAGAGGCTTTGGTGGCCCCCAAGGTATGATGTTAGCTGAACAGATGATGGATGATGTGGCCCGCGCTCTGGGCAAAGACCCTTTATTAATAAGACAAACTAACTTATACGGTCAACACGAACGCAACCTCACGCCCTACCATCAGATCGTAAAGGGTGTAGATCTAGAGCGCATTATCGATGAGCTGGTGGAATCCAGTGAGTATTGGGCTCGGCGACAAGCCATTCGCAGCTTCAATAAAAATGCCTTAAAACATGGGGGGCGATATCTTAAAGGCTTGGCTCTAACACCGGTAAAATTTGGTATTTCTTTTACCGCAATGTTCCTCAATCAAGCAGGAGCACTGGTGCATATTTATACCGACGGCACAGTCCAAGTGAGTCATGGTGGCACAGAAATGGGGCAGGGTTTGTATACTAAAATTGCTCAGGTTGTTGCTGCTGAGTTGGGTCTGCCACTGGAGTCTATTGAGGTGACTTCAACACGCACAGATAAGGTGCCCAATACATCACCTACAGCCGCATCAAGTGGCACTGACTTGAATGGTCAAGCCGCCCGTAATGCGGTCCTTACGATTAAGCAGCGCTTAATAGATCACTTAGTGGCGACTTACCAAGCCGAAGCTGAGGCGATTATCTTTAATGATGGCCTAGTATCATGGCCAAGCCACAGTCTTGCCTTTGCAGAACTTGCACAGGAGGCTTACATGGCTCGCATTTCCATGTCTGCTACAGGTTATTATCGTACCCCAAAAATCCACTATGACCGCCAAAAGGCTAAGGGCAATCCGTTCTTTTATTTTTCCTGTGGAGCTTCTGTGAGTGAGGTAGAAGTGGACACCTTCACTGGCACTTACACGGTGGCTAGAGTTGATATTTTACATGATGTGGGTGAAAGTATTAATCCAGCGATTGATGTGGGTCAAATAGAGGGGGGCTTTATTCAGGGCATGGGATGGCTAACCACTGAGGAATTAGTGTGGGGCCAAGATGGTCGATTGCAAACGAATGGGGGCGCGAGTTACAAAATACCTGCTGTCGGTGACACTCCTAAACAGTTTAATGTGGCTTTACTAAAAAATAGTAAAAACCATGAGGCCACCATATATCATTCCAAGGCGGTAGGCGAACCGCCTTTAATGCATGGTATTTCTGTGTGGTCCGCTTTACGGGATGCCATTTGGGCGGTGGGTGACGAGCAAACAAATCCTCAACTTAATACGCCAGCGACTCCAGAGCGTGTATTGTGGGCATTAGAAGCGGTCAAAGCTTCAATTGTGGAGAGTGTGTGATGAAGGCATGGCTTGAGGCTCAGTGGCAGTGTGAACAGCACAATCAATCCTATGTACTGGTAAGTATTGTGGCCTTGCAGGGCTCATCACCCCGGGGTGTGGGCAGTAAGCTTTTAGTCACTGAAGATCAACAGTTTGACTCCATCGGCGGTGGACATCTCGAGTACAAAG
>DDCR01000122.1:0-17869 GCA_002335115.1 Oceanospirillaceae bacterium UBA2001 | reverse complement strand
GTCTTTGGCGCTGGTCATGTTGGACGAGCGTTAGTGCCTCTGTTAGCGCAATTACCCGTGCAAGTCACATGGGTGGATAGCCGTTACGATATGTTACCTAAAGAACTACCACACGGGGTAGTGGGCATGCAGGAGGAACATCCTCAAGATTACATCACAGACTGTGTAGCGAATAGCTGTTACTTAGTCATGACGCATCATCATGGGGTTGATTTGGCGCTCACTGAAGCCATACTCAAACGGGGTGATGCTTATTATCTGGGGGTCATTGGTTCAGTCACTAAAGGCCGTAAGTTCCGCCAAAGGTTGGCTGCTAAGGATTACTCTGTAAATTCCATCAGTCACTTAAATTGCCCTATGGGAAAAGCTGGAATCAGTGGCAAGCAACCCATGGAAGTCGCCATCGCCATTGCTGCTCAAGTGATGGATTTGTATCAAAACTTTGATTTGAAACACCAAAAATGCCTTGCTAAGGCAAACCCAGTGCCGCTAAATAACGAGAGCTTAGAATATGTCTGAACGTTTAATGCGTGGCCCTCTATTACACTGTTTGGCAGAACCTGATAAGGACGCAGCAGCAGTTGACTATCGGCCTGATGCGCTACTGTGGCTGCAACATGGCAAGGTCTATAAAATGGGTGATTATGAGTCTCTTGTGCATGAATTAATGCCTGCACAATTGTCTCAGGTCGAAGATTGTAGTGAATATTTAATGGTGCCAGGATTTGTAGATTGTCATATTCATTATCCACAAACTGAAATGATTGCAGCTTATGGCACCCAGTTATTAGATTGGTTAAACACCTACACCTTTCCCGTTGAGGCTCACTTTAAAGACCCACTAAAAGCCGCTGCGGTGGCTGAGGTATTTATTGATCAATTATTGACCAATGGTACCACTACGGCCTTAGTGTTTTGCTCTGTTCATCCAGCCTCTGTGGATGCTTTGTTTAAGGAGGCACAAAAGCACCATATGCGGCTCATTGCTGGTAAGGTTATGATGGACCGCAACGCGCCATCTGAGGTGCTCGATACGGCATCTACAAGTTACCTACAAAGCAAGCAGCTTATTGAGCGATGGCATGGGGTAGATCGTTTGCAATATGCCGTCACTCCTCGTTTTGCCCCCACATCAACTGCAGAACAATTAGCTGCTGCAGGGCGCTTGTTGGCTGAACATAAGGGGGTATACCTGCATACCCACCTAGCCGAAAATATAGATGAAATTAAGTGGGTGAAGACCCTTTTTCCAGAGGCAAAAGATTACTTAGATGTCTATGATCAAGCCGGTTTGTTGGGCAAGCGTAGTGTGTTTGCGCATGGTATTCACTTGTGTGACAGGGAATGTGAACGCTTAGCTACCTCAGATTCTGCGATTGCTCACTGCCCAACTTCAAATTTATTTATTGGCTCTGGACTATTTCCCATGGCGCGTTTGCAAAACCACGGCATTAAAATTGGTGTGGGCACAGACGTCGGTGGGGGTACCAGTTTTAACATGCTTCAAACCTTAGCTGATAGTTATAAAATGCAACAGTTGCAAGGCCATAATTTGAGCCCAGAACAAAGCTTCTATCTTGCCACTTTAGGAGGTGCAACCGCCCTTGATCTGGATGATAAAATAGGTAACTTTGCCATCGGTAAAGAAGCTGATTTTTTGCTCTTAGATCCTAATGCCACTGACTTATTGAAGTTTCGTACGGGCCATTGTAAAGACTGGCGTGACTTAATTTTTGTATTGCAGACATTGGGAGATGATCGGGTGATTGCGCAAACAAACATCATGGGGATTGCGCAGTGATAGCGGCTTAGGAAAGTCATCCTTGGCGCTATAAATGAGTGTTAAACCATGTTACTAACTGCTATAACACAGGTTGTTTTAGAGATGTCCATAGATAGGAATTAATTCCATGCCACAAAGCACGCGTTTGCTAGCCAATCGACTCGTATCAGCAGTGAGTTTAGGTTGTATGAGTTTGTCCCATGGTTATGGTGAAAAGAGTAGCCGTAAGCACAGTGAAAAATTCCTCCACCAAGCGCTCGACTTAGGCTATACCATGCTGGACACTGCGGCTGTTTATGGCCATGGTCATAACGAGTCTTTGATCGGACATTTCATTAGCCAAAGACGCAGTGAATTCTTCCTGGCGAGCAAGTGTGGTTTTGGTCAACAGCCTGATAGTCAGCCTAGTATTAATGGCAGACCTGAATATATTAAAGCCACTTGTGAGGCCAGTTTAAAGCGTTTACAAACGGATCACATCGACCTTTATTATTTGCACCGGCGTGACATGAATGTGCCTCTAGAGGATAGTATTGGGGCGTTGGCTGATTTATGCCAAGAGGGCAAAATTGGGGCAGTGGGGGTTTCAGAAATAAGCGCCGCAGATTTGCATAAGGCCCACGCTGAGCACCCCATCAGTGCTATTCAGTCAGAATACTCCTTATGGACTCGTAATGTTGAAATTGAAGTCCTAGAGGCGAGTCAGAAAATTGGCGCAGCCTTCGTCGCTTTTAGTCCCCTAGCACGTGGTTTTTTGACCAATAAACTACACGACACCTCACAACTTGTAGAGCATGACTTACGTCACACTATGCCGCGCTTTAATGCGCAACATTACCCAGCAAATCTGGCACTATTGCCTGCTTACATTAGCCTAGCAGAACGCCAAGGCTGCACGCCCGCTCAGCTTGCTTTAGCTTGGGTTTTAACTCAAGGTGATCATATTATAGCCATTCCTGGTACCCAGAATCTGGCGCACTTGAAGCAAAATATTGTCGCCAACGATTTAGAGTTGGAAGCCCATGTTGTTGTCGAACTCAACGACCTAATCAATCAACACACGGTGCAAGGGGCAAGATACAGCGATAAAGCTCAAGCGACGGTCACCACAGAACGTTTTAGCAAAAAAGACTAAAGCCTCAGGAGCCAATCATTGGTCTATTAAGGCTTAGGGTTTGGCATCAGCAATAATCATTGCTGATGCCTTCTCTCCAATCATAACGCAGGCTGCGTTGGTGTTGCCACTAATTAGTGTTGGCATAATGGATGCGTCAGCAACTCGCAAACCCTCAATACCATAAACGCGTAAAGCAGCATCCACCACAGCTAATTCACCTTGTCCCATGGCGCAAGTCCCTACAGGATGGTACTCCGTCTCTGCTGTGGCTTTGATAAAATCACTAACTTGTTGATCTGAATATACATCAGTGCCAGGTGAGTGTTCATGGCTAATGAGGTCTGCAAAGGGTCCACTGGACAAAATGTTTCTGCATAAATAAATGCTTTCTCGCATGCGCTCAATATTGCCTTGGGTCTGTAAAAAACGCTGATCAATGACCGGTGCATGATGGGGTTGGGCGCTAGCTAGGGTGATTTCCCCCGTGTCGGTAGGGCGCAAGTTGCACGCATGAATCGTCACGCCATGGGCTTTTAACTCGGGCACAGGCGTGGGAAATATCATTAAAGGTATGAAGTGGAGCTGTATATCGGGCCGCGTGGGACTGTATTTTGAGCTCACAAAGGCACCACTTTCAGCTGCATTAGTGGCACCTGGGCCTGATTTATTCCAAAAATAACGTAGGCCGGTGGTGAGTGCACCAATGCCTTTATTGGCGCCCAATAGGCTATTCGCCTCTTTAGTGCAGGCCAGCACTGACACGTTGAGGTGGTCTTGTAGATTTTTACCGACACCAGGCAGATTAACCTGCATTTTAATATGGTGTTTCACCAGTTCTGGTTCAGGGCCAATGCCAGAAAGCATCAATAAGTGGGGTGACCCAATGGCGCCAGCACTGAGAATTATTTCTTTGTTAGCAAACGCTGTACTGACTTTGTGGCCAACCTGATAGCTAACGCCCAGGGCTCTTCTTGCTTCAATAATAATGCGCCTAACGTGGGCTCCAGTAATAACGGTTAGATTGGGGCGGTCTGCAATAGGGTGTAGATAAGCCGTTGCTGTGCTGCAGCGTTTGGACTCTTTTTGTGTCACTTGGTAGCGTCCAGCTCCTGCTTGCTGGTGGCCATTAAAGTCAGAGTTGTGAGTGATGCCCATAGCCACTGCAGACTCTACAAATTGGTCACTCAAAGGATGGGTATAAGCACGGTCACTGATCGTTAATGGTCCCTTAGTGCCATGATAACCAAGGTCAAGATGAGTTCCTAAATTAGTTTCAGATTGACGAAAAAAGGGTAGCACGTCGTTATATCCCCAACCCTCATTGCCTAAGCGACACCATTCATCGTAATCCTGTTGTTGGCCTCGTATATGCACCATGGCATTAATAGCGCTAGTACCACCTAAGGTTTTACCTCTGGGAATTGGGATTTGGCGCTGGTGCATCGCCGTTTGTGGAGCTGATTGGTAACGCCAGTTAAGGGTTTTGTGATCGAGTAAAAATGCAATGCCTGCAGGCATATGAATCAGTGGATTACGATCACGTGGTCCGGCTTCGAGCAGCAGCACCTCACAATTGAGGTCAGCACTTAAACGGTTGGCTAATACGCAGCCTGCAGAACCTGCGCCGATAACAATGTAGTCGTAATGATGATGTGCCATGACGGGACCTTTATTTTTATTATATCCATACGGGGGTCGTTTGCATCGACTCAGGAATCGCAATGCCCATGCGCTGCAAAATACTGGGCGCAATAGCCGTTTGACTAATTACATAGTCTGGTGGCGGGCCCTGAATCACATGGTTAGGGTTAGCAAAGTAGTAAATAGGAATATCGCGCATAATGGCTTCAGTGCCGCCATGGTGACCACGAGCACTTTGGCCGTGATCTGCCGTGATGATGACATCATAACCTTGTGCTTGCCATCGAGGGATAAAATCGCCAAGCGCTGCATCGATGGTGTAACAATTTTTGTCGATTTGAATGGAATCAAATCCATAATTATGGCCTAAGCTGTCCAACGTACAGGAATGGAATAAAAAATAATCTGGCTGGTGTCGTTCAATCAGTAAGCTCATTTGCCAAAAAAGGTCAATGTCTGAGGGCGTTGCAGGCTGGGCTTTATTGGCGCCAGCCATGGTATAAAAACGGGCGTGTTGAATAGGTCGATGGATGTCATCCACTTCCATATCGCGCATGGGATCAAAAGGGCTGGCTTGGAAATAATCTGAAAAAAATGAATGGGCGATCGCTGCAGTAGTGCCACCTGCGGCTCTGACAGCACTAAAAATATCGGCATCTTCTAACTTGCCTTCATGGTAGTTAGAGGTCACACCATGGTCTTGAGGTGTGAGCCCTGTATGGATGCTGGCGTAACATGGGCCAGACACCGATGGCAACACGGCGTGGCCTTGCCATACTCTTGCTTCTCCTGCTTCTACCCAACCTTCTAAGTTGCCCATAAGCTGGCGCGCATAGGAATAACCGAGTCCGTCTAAAATTAACAAAATAACTCTATTTTTCATAACTTTGAAGCCTATATTATTAGTATTATTGAATTCTTGTGGTACTCTTATGCAAGGGCTTGCAGTGTGGCATTCTCGCCACGCAAAATGCAACCCTAGTGAGCACAAGACTTTAGTTATTAAGAGGCGCATATCGACCCTGTATCAGACACTAGTATTACCCAACTGCTCATTGGCTTAGCGGGCGGGGTAGCCTTGCTTATTTGGGGCTTAAAGCGGGTGCAACAGGGAATGAAACGAGCTTTTGGTGGGCGCCTTACTTATTTGATTCGTGATCGTTTTGCCGGTGTCTGGTCTGCTTTAGGTTTAGGTGTATTCCTTACTCTCATTTTGCAAAGTAGTACGGCATCTGCATTACTTGCAGCATCTTTAGGTGTGCAAGGTGAAGCAGGTCTAGCCTTATTACTCGGTGCTGATGTAGGTACCACTCTTGTTGCGCTGGTGCTTAGTTTTGACCTTAGTGCTTTTAGCCCTTTGTTGCTAGCCGTTGGGATCTTTATGGAACTGCGTGCCAAAGACAAGCGGCAGCGTGGCATTGGCGAAGGACTTATGGGTTTAGGTCTGATGCTATTGGCACTTGGGCTATTGCGTCAACAAGCAGTCCCGCTGGAGGGCTCTGAACTCTTTAGCGACATGCTGCAAAGTCTCATTGCGGAGCCTTGGTTAGCTATTCTATTTGCTGCCGTACTTACCTTTTTACTCCACTCTAGTCTTGTGATGGTACTTTTATTGGCGGGCCTTGTGGGGGCTGGCGTCATTGGTGTCGAGTCTGGCATGATGCTCATCCTTGGGGTTAATATTGGCAGTGCGGGTATTCCTGTGTACTTGTCACGCAAGTCGAGCAATGCCAAACGGGTGGCACCCCTAGGCAACTTAATATTACGCACCATCGGTGCTATGGCTTTTGCACCATGGGTAACGGAAGTCCATATGGGGCTCAACTACGTGAGTATGGACCCAGCCTGGCAGGTTGTATTAATGCACTGCTTGTTTAACGTGACTGTCGCTGCTTTTGGTATGTTAATTGTGAGTAAGTTGGCAGGTTGGATTGATACGCGTCTGCCGCGTGAAACCTTAGCCCCTTTACCAAGTCCTAAATACCTCAAAGATGTGCAAGAAACGGCACCGTCAGCGGCGTTGGCTAACGTTGTACGAGACACCCTCACCATGGGTGAGTTGCTCGAAGATATGCTGCGTGAGGTGCATCTAGGCATGACCGAGCGCTATGATGCGCTGGAGAAAAAAATCCATCAAAGTGATGACATTATTGATGATTTCCACCAACAAATTAATGCTTATTTATTAGAGCTGGGTGGTCAGGACTTAACTGAAGATGAACGTTATCGCTGCCAAGATTTGCTCCTATTCATCACTAATATAGAGCATGCAGGTGATACCTTAGAGCGCAGCATGACCCTTTTATTAAAGAAGAAAAACAATTTACACATTGATTTTACTGATTATGAAAATGAAGCCTTAGATTCGAGCATGAAGGCTATTTTTAAAGTCATGCCCATGTCGTTCCAAGTGATGATGAGTGAAGATGTGAGCAGCGCTCGGGGCCTGATTCAGGCTAAACATGAATTTAACATCAATCATCAAAAGTTTCTAGATGGTCAGCAGCACAGAACCATGCAAGCTGAAAAAGCGAACCCCGTAGCCCATTCTTTGTTCACAGATTTAATGCGAGACGTTAAACGTTTGCATTCTCATTTCACGGCCATAGCGTATCCTGTCCTTAATCGCGAGGGTGAACTTAGAACGAGTCGGTGGAGAGGGTATAACGAGCCAAAGTCTGCTCAATCTATGCCTGATCAACTAAATGATGCCCCAGCGCCTGATGTTTTGGTGAATGACAAAACTGATGTTGCCCAAAGTGATGCAGATCAGGCAGCAGAAGTGATGGCGCAAGTAGGGCAAATTGGGGAACAACCGGAAGTCTCTGAAACAGCCGAAGTGTTGCCAGTTCAAGCTGGGGTTAAACCTTTGTGATCCGAGCTAAGCGCCCATTTGATGCAAGCAAGATCAAAGGTATTGTTTTTGATAAAGATGGAACCCTGCTCGATTTTCATGGCACCTGGATGCCAAAGTTGCGAGCTGCAGTATCTGAGTTAGCCAATGGCGACGCAAATGTGGCTTTAACTATGTTGGAAATAGTAGGTTTTGATAGTCATCAAAACCGAGTGTTGGGTGGATCTGTGTTAGCAGCAGGAGATAATCGAGATATTAGCCTCATTTGGGCACCCCTGGTGAATCAATCCGTTGATCGGGTTGAGGCTTTATTGAATAAGATGTTTGCAGACTCTACTTATGGGGACAGCGTCGCTGTGAAAGAGCTTACACCAAGCCTCAATCAGCTGGCTCATTTAGGTTTAGTCCTTGGGGTAGCGACTATGGATAGTGAGGCAGGAATCAAAGCCACTTTAAGTGACTTTGGGTGTTTGCACCTGTTTGACTATGCCGTGGGTTATGACTCTGGCTTTGGCAGTAAACCGGGGCCAGGGATGGTGTTAGGCTTTTGCCAACACACCGGTTTAAAACCTGAAGAAGTTATGGTGGTGGGTGACAATACTCATGATTTACACATGGGCCAAAGTGCTGGTGTGGGTTTTAATGTTGGCGTACTCACAGGCACAAGCACTCGATCTGAATTAATCACTGATGCTGATTTAGTATTAGATTCGATTGCTGATCTTAGGGCCCTTTGGGCTTAATTTATAAGGCCTTCATTTTGTTAATTTTTAGGCTATTCTAGTGTGGTCATTAATAGCCATGGCCTGCTATGATGCAACGCGTTATTCGATTCAATTAAAGGTGTATCTCCCATGGCAAAGACCATTATCTCAACCAACAAAGCCCCCGCAGCAATTGGCACCTACTCGCAGGCTGTGAAGGTTGGCAATATCGTTTACATTTCTGGTCAAATTCCGTTAGATCCAGACACTATGGAAGTGTGTAGTCAGGACTTTGCGACTCAAGCCAAGCAGGTGTTTGAAAATTTAAAGGCGGTTGCAGAAGCCAGTGGTGGTACCTTGGCTGATGCGGTTAAGTTGAATATATCCATGACCGACTTGTCTAATTTTCCCACGATTAATGAAATTATGGCCACTTACATAGAACAGCCATATCCTGCGCGAGCTGCCGTAGGCGTTGCCGCGCTTCCTAAAGCGGTGCAAGTAGAGATTGAAGCTATTCTTCATTTAGACTCTTGAAAAGTAATGTCCAAAAAGGCTATGGCCAGGACCAAGTTAAGGAATTAAAAGAGCTTGAGTTAATGGCTCTTTTAAAATCCTTGTGGCCCTACCTTATGATTCATAAGGCTCGGGTGATTATTGCGATGGCCTTGTTGGTAAGTGCCAAAGGAGTGGCCTTAGTCATTCCTTGGGTCTTCAAACATATAGTTGATGCCTTAGATGGTGGTAGTCCAGAGCAACTACTTGTTATCCCCTTGGGTTTTGTCCTGCTGTACGGAGGCATGCGCTTTGGTGCTGTATTCTTAGGTGAACTGCGTGATGCGGTGTTTAGCCGAGTCACCGAAAGTGCCATGAGTAAAGTGGGCTTAGAAGTGTTTGCGCACTTGCATCAGTTGGAGCTCGATTTTCACCTGGGTCGCCAAACAGGCGGTATATCTCGTGACATAGACCGTGGTACCAACGGCATCAACTTTATGATGCGCTTTATGGTGTTTAACATCTTACCCACCATTATTGAACTCATTGTCGTGATGCTGATCTTGTTATTTGCCTTTGATGTTTGGTTTTCAGCTGTGACTTTGGTGTGTGTAGTGGCTTATGTGGCGTTTAGTATTAAGACCACAGAATGGCGCACTCGATTTGTAAAAGAGGCCAATCGTTTAGACAGTAAGTCGAGTACCCGTGCTGTAGATAGCTTGCTCAATTTTGAAACTGTGAAATATTTTAATAATGAGGCTTTTGAAGCCAAACAATACAACACTAATTTACGAGCCTGGGAACAGGCGCGGGTCGATAATCGATTATCTTTAGCGTTGCTAAACTCTGGGCAAGCATTAATTATTGGTTTAGGGGTGACGGCCCTGATGTACTTAGCTGCGAAGGGTGTGGCCGAAGAAACCATGACTATTGGTGACTTAGTCATGGTCAACTTATATCTTTTACAGTTGTTTGTGCCCTTGAACGCCTTAGGTTTTATTTACCGTGAGATCCGCAGAGCTTTGTCTGACATAGAGAATATGTTTGGTCTACTCAGGCGCCAATCCACAGTACAGGATAAAGCGCAAGCCACCGTGTTGAAGGTTGAACAGGCAGCTATTGAATTTGAAGCGGTCGATTTTAGCTATCAGAGCCAACGCCAAATTCTGAAACAGCTGAGTTTTAGCGTCGCCCCTGGTGAAAAAGTAGCCATTGTAGGACCCAGTGGTTCTGGCAAATCAACGATTGGACGCTTATTATTTCGCTTCTATGACATCAGCGCGGGTGCTATTCGGGTTGATGGTCAAGATGTGCGAGACGTGCAACAACTCAGTTTAAGGCAGGCCATTGGTGTGGTGCCTCAAGATACAGTTCTATTCAATGACACCATTTGGAATAATGTTGCCTATGGCTTTCCTGAGGCCAGCGATGAAGCGATCTGGAAAGCCATTGATATGGCTTCATTAAGGGGTTTTGTCGAGTCCATTCCAGATGGTGTAGCCACCGTTGTAGGTGAGCGTGGCTTAAAGGTTTCTGGTGGTGAAAAGCAACGCATCGCCATTGCCAGAGTGTTGCTAAAGAATCCAGCGATCTTATTATTTGATGAAGCGACTTCGGCCCTAGATTCAGAATCTGAACGTAGTATTCTTAAAGCCATGGTAGACATATCAGCCAACAAAACTACCCTAGTCATTGCCCACAGATTATCTACTGTGGTTGATGCAGACCGAATTTTGGTGGTTGACGGTGGAGAAATTGTAGAGCAAGGCAGTCATCAAGAGTTACTCACCCAAGATGGCCAGTACGCTCGATTGTGGCATATGCAACAAACCACTAACGGTTAAAGAACTGGCTTAAGCGCTTGCAGGCTTGCTGTAAAATAGACAGATCTGTGGCATAAGAAAGACGAAAGTGTTGTGGTAGGCCAAAAGCGCTGCCCGGCACTAACGCCACTCCAGTGTGAGCCAATATATCCTCGACTAGTTGCAAGTCGTGAGCATAGTTAAGTTGGAGCATCGCCACACTGCAATCGACAAAGGTGTAAAAAGTACCTTGGCTCGGCAAGGCGTCTAGCCCAGATATTTGATTAAGCTGATGGATAACGTAATCATGTCGGTGTTGATAGGCTTGCACCATAGGCTGCAACAGGTCTTGTGGGCCATCTAAGGCAGCTAAAGCTGCCACTTGGCTGATGCTGCTGGCACAGGAACTGGATTCAGTCTGAGCATTGATCATGGCACCAATTATGGCTTCTGGACCCACGGCATATCCAATCCGCCAACCGGTCATCGCATAGGCTTTAGACACCCCGTTGACTAACACACAACGCTCAGCCAGATCAGGACACACGTTTAGCAAATTGATTAAAGGCTCTGAACCCCAGTAAATGTGTTCGTATATATCATCACTTAAAATAATGACTTGTGGGTGCAACCGCAGTACTGCCCCAATATCGATCAACTCACTACGACTGTAGGTTTGTCCACTTGGATTGCACGGGCTGTTAAACATTAATAGTTTCGTTTTATCCGTAATGGCAGTTGATAATTGTGCCGCAGTGAGTTTAAACGCCTGTGATGCTGGGCAAGGTAGAACAATAGACTGAGCGCTCGCCATCGCCACCATAGCATCATAGGATACCCAGTAAGGTGCTGGAATAATAACTTCATCGCCTGCTTCTAGGATAGCCACCGTTAGGTTGTAGATACTCTGTTTAGCACCGTTGCTGACTAATACTTGGTTAGTGCAGTAACTCAATTGGTTGTCACGCTGGTATTTATCACAGATGGCTTGGCGCAAGGCCAGGGTACCTGCGACATGGGTGTAGCGCGTTTGTCCTGTTTTCATTGCCACAATCGCAGCTTGAATCACGTGGTTGGGGGTATCGAAGTCGGGTTCACCAACGGCTAAATTGATAACGTCTGCACCATCAGCTTTCATTTGTGAGGCTAAATTACTAATACGCACAGTAGCAGATGGCTTAAAAGATTGGATTCGTTGCGAAAGAGGCCACGTCACGGGCATAACTCCGTTATAATGTTGGGTTGCTGCATTAGGGTATCACGCTGGGCCCTAGATAATGAATCCAAAATGACGTAAATAATGAATCCTCAATTTGAATTAAAGTCAAAGTTTGAACCTGCAGGCGACCAGCCTACAGCCATTAAAGAGCTAGTAGAGGGCATAGGGGCAGGCTTAGCCGCGCAAACCTTACTTGGTGTGACAGGCTCAGGCAAGACCTATACCATTGCCCAAGTGATCAATCAAATCCAGCGGCCCACCATAGTGATGGCCCATAATAAAACCTTGGCGGCTCAGTTGTATGGTGAATTTAAGGAATTTTTTCCTAACAACTCCGTAGAATATTTTGTATCTTATTACGATTACTATCAACCTGAAGCCTATGTACCTGCTTCTGATACCTTTATTGATAAAGATTCATCGATTAATGAACACATTGAACAAATGCGGCTGTCGGCCACCAAGGCCCTGTTAGAGCGCTCTGATACTATTATTGTAGCCACGGTGTCTGCTATTTATGGTTTGGGGGACCCAGAGTTGTACCATAAAATGGTTTTACACCTAAATCGTGGTGACAAGTGGGACCAGCGAGACCTTGTGAGGCGTCTTGCTGAGCTGCAATACACGCGTAACGACGTGGACTTCCATCGCGCCACTTATCGAGTGCGAGGGGATGTAATTGATATTTTTCCTGCTGAGTCAGACGAAGAAGCGGTGCGCATTGAGCTATTTGACGATGAGATTGAACGTCTCAGCTACTTTGATCCCCTCACAGGGCAGATATTGCGCAAGGTTCCAAGGTTAACTGTATATCCTAAAACGCATTATGTAACGCCAAGAGAAACCTTGTTGGCGGCCATTGATGAAATTGAGCTGGAACTCAAAGATCGTTTGCAATACTTCCGTGACCACAACAAACTTGTCGAAGAACAGCGCTTAGAGCAGCGCACTCGCTACGATATTGAAATGATCCGAGAACTAGGTTTTTGTTCAGGCATAGAAAATTACTCTCATTACTTGTCTGGTCGAAAACCAGGCGAACCCCCACCGACTTTATTCGATTACCTACCCTCTGATGCGTTGCTCATTATGGATGAATCCCATGTTAGTGTGCCACAACTGGGAGCCATGTATAAAGGTGACCGGTCTCGAAAAGAAACCTTAGTGCAATATGGCTTCAGATTGCCTACCGCCCTTGATAATCGGCCTATGAAATTTGAGGAATGGGAAGATATATCACCACAAAAGATTTTTGTTTCAGCGACCCCCAGTGTGTATGAACAAGATCATACAGACAGAGTCGTTGAGCAGGTGGTGAGACCGACTGGTTTAGTTGATCCACAAATTGAAATTCGCCCAGCCACCAGTCAAGTAGATGACTTGATGTCTGAAATTAGTATTACGGCGGCTAAAAATGAGCGAGTGTTGGCTATTGTATTAACTAAACGTATGGCAGAAGATCTGACAGATTACCTGCACGAACATGGCATCCGAGTGCGCTATTTACACTCCGATATTGATACCGTAGAACGGGTGGAAATTATCCGTGATTTGCGTTTAGGTGAATTTGATGTCTTGGTGGGCATAAACCTTCTCAGAGAAGGTTTAGACATGCCAGAAGTTTCCCTAGTGGCTATCTTAGATGCGGACAAGGAAGGCTTCTTGCGTTCAGAACGTTCTCTCATTCAAACCATTGGTCGTGCTGCAAGAAACTTGAATGGCAGGGCCATACTATATGCTGAGCGTATTACGGGATCGATGCAAAGGGCCATGGACGAAACTGAGCGCCGTAGGAATAAACAAATAGAGCACAACAGGGTTAATAACATTGTACCCGAAGGTGTCATTAAGTCAGTGCAAGATATTATGGAAGGGGCTTACACTCCCGGTGCTGGGAAAAACAAAGGTGGGAAAAATGGCAAACAAGTGGCGGAAAATCAGCTCGATTACACCACCGATAGCGCGTCTTTAAATAGTAAGCAGTTGTCTAAACTGATTAGCAAAACAGAAGATGCGATGTATGAAGCCTCAAAGGATCTGAAGTTTGAACAAGCGGGTCGTTATCGTGATCAACTGCATCAGCTCAAGAGCCAATTGATGAGTCGTTAAATCGGGCAAAATACGGATAAACTGCTTGAAATCAAGACTCAAACTCCGTATTATTCGCGACTTAGAGTTTCTAGGACTATAGCTCAGTTGGTTAGAGCGCATCGTTGACATCGATGAGGTCGGCGATTCGAATTCGCCTAGTCCTACCATATTAAGTGGCCCAAACAGCCCCTAACGGATCATGCCGAGGGGCTGTTTTTGTTTTGTACTTGGCTGCAATGTTCTACCGTCAGTAAAGATTTTGGCCGCGATAGATTTGTATTTATCTGTGAGCTTTTTTTTGCGCTTTATACGATGCATGGTTATCTATTGGTAATCTTGCAGGATCATGTCGGAACCTTTTTCTGCTGCCATGATGACTGCAGCATTGGTGTTGCCAGAAATTAATGTTGGGAAGATAGACGCGTCAACAATGCGCAAATTATGCAAGCCATGGACTTTTAGTCTAGGATTGACAACGTTTTCTTTCTCATGGAGTCCCATACGACATGTTCCGACAGGGTGGTAAACTGTAACGCTTCTGTTTTTAATATCCTCAATGAGAGCGGCATCACTTTGGGCTTCAAATCCTGGTTCAATCTCTGTTTGAATAATTGTTGCTAGAGATGGGGCCGCACATAATTTCCGAATAAATTTTGCCCCTTCCAACATTTCTTGAATATCAAACTCATCATTAAAATAATTAGGATGAATACTAGGTGGTGTATTTGGGTCTGAGTTTTTTAGTTCAATATAACCCCTGCTACGCGGACGGGTCGGCTGGGCACTTAACAGAAAACCGGGGAAAGGGTCTGGATTCATCAAAGGGCGCTCACCGGGAAGAGCTTTGGTATAACTGACAGGGGAGAAAAAAAGTTGCATATTGGGTTTAGTTAAAGAGTCATTGGTGGCGACAAACCCCCCAGCTTGGTTAACACCAAGGGATAATGGGCCTCTGCGTGATAGAATATATTTTAAACCATACCAAGCTTTACCCCAAAATGGATTTAGCTGTTGATTGAGTGTAGGCACCTTTGATCGATAAAGGAAATCAATACACAGATGATCTTGCATGTTTTGGCCCACTGCGGGGGCGTCATAAATGACTTCAATGTTTTTATTTTTTAAAGCCACCGCGTCACCAACACCAGACAAGTTTAGAAGCTGGGGAGTATTGATCGAACCCGCTGATAAAATTACTTCTTTACTGGCCAATACTCTTGTTGTTTTACCCCTTTGCCTGTACTCAATACCGATAGCGGTTTTATTTTTAAACAAAATGCGTGTCGCAAGGGCGTGTTTCATCACTGTGACATTCGACCTTTTTCGGCTAGGCCAAAGGTATGCACGTGCGCTTGACATGCGAATCCCATTTTTCAAGGTATTTTGATAATAACCGACACCATCTTGTTTCTCGCCATTAAAATCAGGGTTAAAAGCTAGTCCACACTCTTTACCTGCTGTTATAAAATTTTGGCATAAAGGATGAAGGTCTTTTGATACATCACACACGTGCAGTGGGCCATCGCCACCGCGCCAATTATTGGCTCCATTAGAATTTTTTTCCGACTTCTTAAAATACTCGAAGACACTATCCCAACCCCAGCCAACGTTGCCAAGGGCTTCCCATTCATTAAAGTCTTGCTGCTGTCCTCGGATATAAACCATGGCATTGATTGAACTCGACCCACCGAGAACTTTACCTCTTGGCCAATAACTAGACCTGCCGTTTAAGCCCTCAACAGGTTCTGTTTGATACATCCAGTTCAAATTTCTGTCATAAAAAGCTTTGCCATAACCAATAGGGATTTGTACCCATGGGGAAAGGTCAGAGCCACCAGCTTCAAGGATAAGTACTTTATGTTGACCATTTTCAGATAATCTGTTGGCCAATACGCATCCCGCAGAACCTGCGCCAACAATTATGAAATCATAAATATTCATGGTATAACTTTGTTAGCCATTCGGTTGCAATAACTAGTGGTTGATAAAACATAGGGAAAAAGATTAAATAAATATTGGTTATAAATATACAACCATTATAATAATTTCACCAGACCAATTTAGCTTGTTACGATTGCCTTTTATAGGCTTCAGCCATGGTGGTAATGCTCGATTTTATTTCCTCAGGGTTGACGGAACCAAAGCCTAGATAGATGTATCAGAGGTTTTATGTTGATTAAAAAAATTGAAACGTTTACGGACGAATACGTCTGTTTTGTGTGTGTAACCGCAGAAGACGGTTTACAAGGTTGGGGGCAGGTTGCGCCTTATTTTGCTGATATAACAGCACAGGTCCTGCACCGACAAGTAGCGCCTTATGCCTTAAACCAAGACTCTTTAGATATTGATTATCTGGTTGATATTATTCCTGAAAAAGAACACAAGTTTCCAGGTTCATATCTAAAACGTGCGATAGGTGGCTTAGATACAGCTTTATGGGATTTGCGAGGTAAACGTGAGGGTAAAAGTGTTTGTGAGCTTTTAGGCGGCACCCCAGGCGTTATTCGGGCTTATGCTTCGTCCATGAAACGTGATATTACACCCCAAGATGAGGCGGAAAGGTTTGTTCGTTTGAGAGAGGAGCAGGGTTTTGATGCATTTAAATTTAGAATTGGAGCTGAGTGTGGCCGCAATCAAGATGAATGGCCTGGTCGTACCGAGGAAATTATCCCTACTATAGCCCGAGCCTTAGGCAGTGACGTTTCTTTATTAGTTGACGCTAACTCCTGTTATTCTCCTGACCGAGCTATAGAAGTCGGGCATATACTAGAGGATCATGGCATTTCTCACTACGAGGAGCCTTGCCCCTATTGGGAGTTTGATCAAACGCGCCAAGTTAAGAATGCACTTTCCATTGATGTAACCGGCGGTGAGCAGGATTGTGAAATGGCGAATTGGCATCAAATGATAGACCAGCGTGTTGTTGATATCATCCAGCCAGATGTGTGCTACCTTGGCGGCATAACACGCACGATGCGTGTTGCAAAAATGGCTGAAGAGGCGGGTATCCTTGTTACACCTCATTGTGCCAATTTAACCTTGGTAACGTTATTTACCATGCACTTACTGCGTGCGATCCCTAATGCAGGAAAGTACCTTGAGTTTTCAATTGAAGGACACGACTATTATCCATGGCAATACAGTCTGTTCTCTAATTCTCTTTTTGATATTAAAGATGGAAATGCGATAGTGACGGATGCGCCAGGCTGGGGCGCCGTGATTAATCCTGCTTGGCTAGCAAAATCGAAATATCAGATTAGCGAGGTTAAGTAATGTTTAAAATCTTTCAACTGCGCTCCAAGAGGCTGGAGATACAATTTGAATGCACAAATGCAGCTAAGAATTTAGCCAGAGCCCCTTATTTTTTTGTTGAACTCTGTGACTCACGCATTACTGATAGGCGATTTATGAGGACGTTTTAACATCAATTCATTTCTAGACTTATGCTTCAATGCTGCATAATATTGTGTCACCAAGGAGAGGCATAATGTACTTATCGAAAATCAATACTTACCCCATCAAATCCACCCATCCCATATCAATTGAGGCGGGTTATTTGTTCTCTACGGGTATTGGTTTTGATCGGCATTGGATGTTGATTGATGCTGAAAACAACATGTTAACCTCTCGTAAATACCCTCGTTTATTACACCTCATGAGTCACATTGAAGGTTCTAGTTTAAGGGTTGCCTTGCCGCAACAAGACTTTCTTCTGCCTTTAGTCCCTAAGCCTAGTGCACCGGTTATGGTAAAGCATTGGGGTGAAAGTTTATTGCCGGCTTGGCCCCAAAATTCGGCATTAGATGAAGCCCTTAGTGACTATTTGGGGATTTCTTGCCAGCTAGTTTATAGTGCAAATTTAGCTTCGGATGCGCCCATTGAAACGGCCTCATTTGCTGATGCGCAGCCCCTATTATTAACCACCACAGCTTCTCTGGAAGCCTTAAATAAACGCCTAGATGCTGCCACAGATGAGACCCCAGATGGGGTCGCAGATAAGAGGATAGGCATGGATCGTTTTCGTGCTAATCTCGTTGTCAATAATCACACGCCTGATATAGAGGATAACTGGAAAAAAATTCGTATAGGAGCGTGTGAGTTAGAGGTATCCTACCCCTGTGAACGCTGCGTATTGACCACCATCGATCCTGTGTCCCTTGTGC
>DDCR01000112.1 GCA_002335115.1 Oceanospirillaceae bacterium UBA2001 | reverse complement strand
TTTCAACGACACAAAAGGTTTTGGTTTTATAGAGCAGCCTAATGGTGGAGACGTGTTTGTGCACTTCAGTGCCATCGTCAAGGATGGTTATAAAAGCCTAGAACAAGGCCAGCAAGTTGAATTCACTATTACTGAAGGTGAAAAAGGCCTGCAAGCTGAGAATGTAACGCCAACATAGCCCCCCAAATTTCCCTTTTAAGCGTTTTAAGCATTAAACTGAGGCGCCATAACGCACTTTACCAGTCACATTATCAGTCACATTATCAGTCACATATAAAGTTTGGGCTAGGTTTTAACATTTTGTTCAGTGATGTTTTGGCTATCTCTTGGTATATTTTAGCAATGGTTTAGCCCATCAATTAGATTTAAGGACTTCACAGCGATGGTGTTTACACCATGTATGCAGGCCCTTTCCCATCTGCACTGGGTTGGAAGTGCACTGACACCTCACCTATTTTTTGAAGGGCTTGCAGAGCATCCTGATCATCTCGCAATTCAAAGGCGTTAAAACCGACCCGCTGCATAAAGTCAATGCGATCCATCGCCACATCACCAACCGCTCTAATTTCTCCGGCATAACCTTGGCGGCGCAACATGCGGGCCATACTAAACCCGCGGCCATCGGCAAAAGTGTCAAACTCAATCGCTATCATGGACAATTTTCCAGCCTGGGCTAACAAACTTGGCAAGTCATCTGCACCGTTAGCTAGAACAGCATCACCTGCGTCACTACCGCCGCTTACCCAATCAGTAAACCTCATCTCTGGGGTTGCAGCATGGCTACAACTAAGCTGCTGATCTTTGATGAGTGCCATAAACACGCTCCTTAAATGGTGCAAAGCCAACACGACGTATCACTTGCAAAAATGTTTCATCCGTTTGACGCTGCTCTACGTAAACGTCTAATATTTGACCAATTACCACCACCACCTGATCTTGTTCGATCGAACGACCCAAGGTCTTGCCCAAACTTGCATCATTAGACGCAGAGCCACCTAAAGTAAATTGGTAGACTTGCTTACCACCTTTTTCAACACCTAAAATGCCAATATGCCCAACGTGATGATGGCCACACGCATTGATACAACCAGATATTTTTAGCTGAATTTCGCCCAGGTCATAAAGGTAATCCATATCGTCGAAGGTTTCATTGACTTGGCGCGATAGTATGAGGGTTTCGGCATTAGCTAAACTACAAAAATCAAGCCCCGGACAGTTAATCATATCGGTTAAGGTACCGACGTTGGCACGTGCCAAACCTAAATCTTGTAATTTTAACCACAAGGCGAATAAATCACGCTGAGCGACATCTGCTAACACTAGATTTTGATCATGGGTCGAGCGTAATTCAGAAAAACTAAACTCATCAGCCAAGGCGGCAATGCCATCCATTTGTTGATGGTTAACGTCACCTGGGGCTTGCAACTGATTTTTAAGCGCTACAATAATAATGCGATAACCTGCCTGCTTATGGTCTCGCGTGTTTTGTTTGTACCATGCGGCAAACTGGGGGTGTTCTGCAAAAGTGTCATTCAAATCACGACTGGCATGCATGGCTGATAGATAGTCTGGGGCTTTAAAAAAGCCTTTCACTCGCTCAATCTCAGCTTCAGGTAAACGCAATTCTTGACCCTTTATTAGCTGCCATTCGGCCTCAACCATCGCTCCAAAGGCGTCAACACCCAGGGCATTAACCAATATCTTGATACGCGCTTTGTATTTATTGTCCCGGCGACCGTTGAGGTTGTACACCCTCAAAACTGCGTCTAAATAGGTCAGAAGTTCTTGCGGTTCAAGAAATTTACGCAACGTCTTCCCTATCACGGGTGTGCGTCCCAAACCACCGCCGACCAAAACTTCAAAACCCATGTCACCCACTTCATTGCGATACAAATGTAAACCAATATCATGCACTTGAGACGCGGCTCTGTCGCTACTGGAACCCGACACCGCTATTTTGAATTTTCTGGGTAAATAGGCAAACTCTGGGTGCAAGGTACTCCACTGGCGAATGAGCTCACACCAAGGGCGAGTGTCCTCTATCTCGTCAGCACTGACACCTGCAAATGGATCTGTCGTAGTGTTTCGAATACACGCACCACTGGTTTGAATAGCATGCATCTGCACTTTGGCTAGGTCAGCTAAAATATCAGGCACAGACTCTAAGGTTGGCCAATTAAATTGCATATTCTGTCGCGTGGTAAAATGGCCATAGCCTTTATCATAGGTTCTTGAAATCTGGGCAAGCATGCGTAATTGATCACTTTTCATGAGCCCGTAGGGAATGGCCACGCGCAGCATGGGCGCAAGACGCTGAATGTAGAGCCCATTCATCAGTCTTAAAACCCGAAATTCCTCTTCAGGAATCTCTCCCGCTAAGTAACGGCGTGTTTGGTCACGATACTGTTCCACTCGCTGATCTATGAGGGTTTGATCAAATTCGTTGTAGGCGTACATGTCACTATCCTGATTTGCTTCTCAGAGGTTATGAGATTTATCATAGCCTAATCTATTTATAACCTAAAATACTTAAATATGATTTACTTATATCTAATTAGAATATAGAATTATTGTAAATTAATGCGCCTGAACGGCGTTTTGATGTAACTTGTAGGCTATAATTAGGTCCGGATAATGACGGCAAAATTTGCCTGCGCCATGTTGCTTTGAGTACGAAGGATTTAAGGATAAAATGGTAGACTATTTACTCATCCTAGTCAGCACCGTGTTAGTGAACAACTTTGTGCTCGTTCAGTTTCTTGGATTATGCCCTTTCATGGGTGTATCTTCGCGCTTAGAAACGGCCATGGGTATGTCTTTAGCAACCACCTTTGTGCTTACGCTAGCTTCATTGTGCAGTTATCTTACCTACACTTACCTACTCGAACCCTTTGGTTTGGAGTTTTTGCAAACCATTAGCTTCATTTTAGTGATCGCTTTTGTGGTTCAGTTTACAGAAATGGTAGTGCATAAAACCAGCCCTCTATTGCACAAAGTGTTGGGGATTTTTCTACCCTTAATCACCACTAACTGCGCTGTATTAGGTGTGGCCTTGCTCAACATTAAAAAAGCCAACGGTTTTATCGAGTCCATTTTGTATGGCTTTGGTGCCGCTATTGGTTTTTCTTTAGTACTCATTTTATTCGCCGCCATGAGAGAACGCATTACGGTGGCTGATGTTCCTGCGCCATTTAAAGGGGCAGCGATCGCCATGATCAGTGCGGGCATCATGTCTCTAGCCTTTATGGGTTTCACCGGGTTAGTGGCTATTTAAATGGAGATACTTTACGTTGCCGTTTTGATATTGGCGTTATTGGCCCTCGTTTTTGGTGCCGTTTTGGGTTTTGCTGCAATCCGCTTCAAGGTAGACGGGGACCCAATCGTTGATCAAATAGACAACCTTCTACCTCAGACGCAGTGTGGACAATGTGGTCATCCTGGCTGCAAGCCCTATGCTGAAGCGATTGCCAACGGTGAAGCCATTAACCGCTGTCCACCTGGTGGGGAAGCGACAATAAAGGCCCTTGCCGATTTATTAGATCTAGAAGTGATTCCATTAGATGCAGAACACGGTAGTGAAGCCATTCGCACCATAGCGTACATCCGCGAAGATGAATGCATTGGCTGTACGAAGTGCATTCAGGCCTGCCCTGTTGATGCTATTCTTGGTGCTGCCAAACAAATGCACACCGTTATCGTTGATGAATGTACCGGTTGTGACTTGTGTGTAGAACCTTGTCCCGTTGATTGTATTGATATGCTCCCTGTACAAGTCACACCAAGCAGTTGGCATTGGCAGCAACCAGGGCATGTTATTGCTACCAGTAGTTTACCTCATAGCCATGGGACAAATGACAATGCGTAAAATATGGGACTTTCATGGTGGCGTTCATCCTGACGAAAATAAAACACAGTCTAATGGCTTAGCCATTAACGTCATGCCTACCCCCAAGCAGCTAGCCCTGCCTTTGAATCAACACATAGGTAAAGCCGCTAAAGCGATCGTTGATATTGGAGACTATGTTTTTAAGGGGCAGTTAATTGCCAGTGCTCAAGGTGTTTTAAGTGCAAATATACATGCCCCAAGTTCAGGCTACATTAAGGCATTAGCAGAACGAATTTTGCCTCATCAATCGGCACTATCAGGCCCCTGTATCATTATTGACACTGATGGCAAGGACGAATGGATTGAGCTAAGCCCTGTGGCCAATCCAGACTCTCTAACGAAGTCAGATTTATTAAATATTATTCAAGCGGCCGGCATTGTGGGTCTGGGAGGTGCAGGTTTTCCTGGCTCAATTAAATTACAACCCAAACATGCCATCAACACCCTTGTCATTAATGCGGCTGAATGTGAGCCTTATATTACAGCGGACGATCGTTTGATGCGTGAATATGCTGATGAAATTATTGTGGGCATCCAACTGGTGCAGCAACTACTTGACCAACCTAAATGTTTAATTGGCATCGAAGAAAACAAACCTGAGGCAATTGCAGCACTTGCAACAGCTGCACGTCAAAATAGTAATATTGAAGTGTGTGTCATTCCGACAAAGTATCCTTCAGGTGGTGAAAAACAACTGATTGAAATTCTCACTGGGAATCAAGTACCTCAGGGTGGCATCCCTGCAAACATTGGCATTGTTTGCCAGAATGTGGGCACTATCAAAGCTATTTTTGATGCTGTTATGCTCGGCCAGCCACTGATCAAACGCATCACCACCGTAACCGGTAAAGCGGCCGCTAATGCAGGCAATTATGAAGTGCTGATAGGCACAGAAGTGGCTGATCTTTTAGCGTTTGCCAAGGTTGACCTTTCACAAACATCACGCTTAGTTTTGGGTGGTCCGATGATGGGCTTTACCATACAAGATACTAATACGCCCTTGGTCAAGAGCAGTAACTGCATTTTAGCCGCAGCCGACCTGGAACTGGCCCCGGTCGCTGACCACCATGCGTGTATCCGCTGTGGCCAATGTGAGGTTGCTTGTCCAGCGGAGTTGCTTCCGCAACAATTGTTTTGGTTTGCAAAGTCTGAAGAGTTTGAAAAAGCCCAGGACCACAATTTATCAGATTGTATAGAATGTGGTGCTTGTGCATGGGTCTGCCCAAGTCAGATTCCCTTAGTGCAGTATTATCGTTTTGCTAAAGGACGAATCAAAGCTCTCAACACCGAAGCCCAGCAAGCAGAAGTGGCTCGCGAGCGCTTTGAAACCCGTGAACAACGTTTGTCGGATGAAAAATCTGCTAAAGAAGAAAAACGTAAAACTAGAGCATTGGCCGCTGCTGCCGCTCAAGAAGCTAAGCGAGCAGCTAACCCTAATGCTGAAGACCCTATTGCCGCTGCATTAGCTCGGGTGAACAAGCTAAAGCAGGCGCAACACACGACTAACTCACCCATACTCCCAGAAGACGAGTATAAGGCCCTTAAAACAGCCGCAGCTATTAGCCGCACTCAACTGAAGAAAACCAGTAAAGCGCTCGCAGATGCACTAGCAAAAAACCATGAACAAGCCTCAGACTTGCAACAAACCCTCACTGCTCTGACGGCTAAAGCAGCCGCTGCAGAAGCTCAGTTGAGCGCTTATGAAACCAAACTTGGCTTAGATCCAGAGCAAGAAAAGACACTTCAAGCCGCTTTGGCAAAAGCCAATGGGGTATTGCGCAAACTAGAGCAACGCTTGGCTACCGCTGCTGACCCAGAGCAGGTTAAAGAAGATATTATAGCGGCTAAAAGTATACAAGAAACTGCCACTCATACCTTGGCACAGCACCAAAATAACCCCCGTGCAAAAGCTATACCGGCTGAGGAATCATAACCATGGCCTTAATGAACTTATCGTCTCCACATCACCACAGCTTAAGTAAAACATCACGCTTAATGGCTTGGGTGTTGCTAGCCACACTGCCAGGTCTGGCCGTACAAAGTTACTTTTATGGTTATGGCACCCTGATCAACTTGGTCTGGGCCAGCGGTCTTGCCCTTGGTCTTGAGGCGCTAGTACTGGGTTTGCGTCGACGCCCCATCATGATTTTCTTAACCGATGGAAGTGCTTTGGTGACAGCCTTTTTGATTGCTCTCGCATTACCCCCTTTTAGCCCGTGGTGGCTTACTCTAATCGCAGTATTATTCTCTATCGTATTCGCTAAACATCTTTATGGAGGTTTAGGTAATAATCCATTTAACCCAGCTATGGTGGGTTATGCAATCTGTTTAATTGCATTCCCTGTGTCCATGACTCAATGGCCAGCCATCGAACAGACCTTAAACTTTGGGCAACAGTGGCAATGGTTTTGGATGGAATCGATTGACGGTGGTATTGATGCCTGGACTGGAGCAACGGCTTTAGACTTAATGCGTCATACCAATGGTCTCACCTTAAACGAAGTAGCGCTTGATAATCCTCAGTTGGGTTTAAGTTTATCAGTTAGCATGTGGGTCAACCTAGCCTACCTTGCAGGGGGCATTGGACTTTTGGCCATTAACGCTTTTACTTGGCATGCACCGATCGCAATGTTAGCCAGTTTGGGCTTTTGTGCTGGCCTATTTCACATGGGTGAACCTGACCTTTATCCAAGCGCATCACAACACCTATTAACAGGTGCAACCATGTTCTCTGCGTTTTTTATAGTTACAGACCCTGTCTCTGGCGCTACCAGTCGCAAAGGTAAAGTGGTGTTTGGCATTGGGGTTGGTATTTTGGTGTTCATCATTCGCACTTTTGGAAGTTATCCTGATGCCTTTGCTTTTGCCATACTGCTAATGAATTTATCGGCACCTTTAATCGACACTTATACACGTCCCAAAGCATATGGACATAAATCTTCAAAGTCGTCGTCTCAAGGAGACCTGTAATGAGTGCGAAAGGCCCTAACAACTTATTCAAGTCAGTGCGCAATGGTGCCTTTAGTTTGGGGGTATTTGCTGTCGTGACTGCGGCCGCTATTAGCCTCACTTTTGTCACTGGCAGTGATGCAATTGCTGCCAATAAAGCCGCGGCTAAAGCCCGTGCATTATCAGCCGTAATGCCACTAGATTTCTATGATCAAAGCTTATTGTCAGCACCTATAGAACTGCAGGATTTTGCACCACTTAATATTACACCCCCAGCCCTTGGTTATGCGGCAGTTAAGTCTGGAAGTACCCAAGCTATCGTCTTACCTGTGATTACAAAAGATGGCTATAGTGGTGACATTGCATTACTGATTGGCATAGATCAGGAGGGTTTTATTCAGGGCGTGCGCACGATAGAACACAAAGAAACACCAGGTTTAGGTGATAAGGTAGAGCGTAAAAAGTCTCCGTGGATAGACAGCTTTATAGGACGTTCCCTTGCCAACACCCCATCAAAGGATTGGTCGGTAACTAAAGATGGGGGAGTGTTTGATGGCTTTACTGGTGCCACGATCACCCCTAGAGCTGTTGTCAAAGCAGTGTATCAAGGCCTACTCTACCATGAGCGGCATCATGCGGCCCTTTATGCCAAAACGCAGGAGAATTAACATGGCTACAGAGCAAAAAGAAATAGTCATCGATGGTCTTTGGAATAACAATCCTGCTTTAGTCCAATTACTCGGGCTTTGCCCTCTCCTAGCCGTAACGGGCAGTGTTGTGAATGCCATAGGCTTAGGTTTCGCCACATTATTAGTGTTAGTCGGTTCAAACTTGCTGGTTTCGTTAATTCGACATCAGGTGGCCGATGACATTCGTCTGCCTGTGTTTGTGATGATCATAGCAGCCTTAGTAACTATCGCAGAACTGACTATGCAAGCCTTGACCTATGAGCTGTATCAAATATTAGGGATTTTTATTCCACTCATTGTGACTAACTGTGCCATTCTAGGTAGAGCAGACGCTTATGCTCGCAAAAACCCACCGCTGTTAGCCGTGTTAGATGGTTTAAGCATGGGCTTTGGGTTTGCCCTTGTGCTATTTATACTTGGGGCGATGCGTGAATTTTTAGGTCAGGGAACCCTGTTCGCAGACATGCACTTATTATTTGGCTCCATCGCAAAAGACTGGACATTAGTGATTATATCCGACTATCGTGGTTTTTTGTTTGCTGTGTTACCCCCTGGCGCATTCGTGGGTATGGGGTTAATCATTGCTGCCAAAAACTGTTTTGATCAATACCATAAAGCACAAAAACTTAAGGCTAACCCTCTAGCAGAAGCAGGCGGCAAGCGGGTTAGGGTAACCGGCATCATTGCTTAACATCAAAACTGGATACTGCAATGAATAAAAGCAAACGTGAACAAATCTTTGCCCGATTAAAGGCTGATAACCCATTACCAGAAACAGAGTTAAATTTTAATAATCATTATGAGCTTTTGGTGGCTGTTGCGCTTTCTGCCCAAGCCACAGACGTGAGTGTAAACAAGGCTACAAATGAGTTATTTAAGGTGGCTAATACGCCACAAGCCATGCTCAAACTGGGTTTAGAAGGTTTAAAACAGCACATTAAAACCATTGGCTTATACAATAGTAAAGCCAAGCATGTGATGCAAGCTGCAACGATGTTAGTAGACCTCCATAACGGTATAGTCCCAGACACTAGAGAAGCTCTTGAAGCCTTACCTGGCGTGGGTAGAAAAACAGCTAACGTGGTGCTAAATACCGCCTTTAGACAGATTGCTATGGCTGTAGATACCCATATTTTTCGCTGGTCTAACCGCACGCGAGTGGCACCTGGTAAAGACGTGGTAGACGTAGAAAAAAAACTTTTGAAATTTGTGCCCAATGAATACCTTTTAGACGCACACCATTGGATGATCCTTCATGGACGTTATGTTTGTGTTGCAAGAAAACCGAAATGTGGTGCCTGCACGATTGAAGATCTTTGTGAATTTAAACACAAAACTTCAGATTAAGTTATGTGCTAGACTGCTTGGCAGTTTCCAAAAACTGGCTCATACTAATCATCAAAATTACGCACATTTAATGAAAGATTTTACCCTATGTTTAGGCTTTTGTTCCGATATGTACTACTCCCTATAATCGCCCTCTTGCTGCTCTGCTATGCGGCCATCCCCTTATGGGTACCTAGCATTGTAGTCATGCTACTTAAACCTTATAACTGGCAAGAAATAGAACTCAATGTGGGCTACCCAAGTCACGAGAACTGGCACATCGAGCAAGTGAAATGGCGTCAGATTGATATGGAAGGCAATTTTACTGCCACTCTTAAAGATGTGTCATTGGCCTATACATGGCAATCAATCAATAATCGACAGTGGCCATATTTTAGGGTCGGTGAGGCCTCTGCCTCTATTGAGACCAATCCCACAGGCCTGCCCCTAATCCCCACCCTTGCCTTAATACCTAGCCAGTGGTTGCCTGAATGGCCCCAGTTTAAAGTGCATAAGTTCGAGCTAGATCTCAGTATCCAAAGGCAACAATTTAATCTGTCTGGGCAACTCACCAATCAAAGTGAAGGGCTCAGTATATTAAGTAAAATAGCAACGCCCACCCAGCAGCAAATATATCTGGACGCAACCCTAGGTTCAGACGATCAGGTTGACGCTAAATTATTTGCAACCCAAAACAGTTCACCGGTGGCAAAAATCACCTCTATCGTCAAACCCCAAGGTGAAGGATATGTTTGGCAAGGCCAAGGTGCTATTAACTTAGCCTATGGCCAAAAGTTTTTACCTGAACTGTTACCCATTGAGTTGGCTCAAACTACCATCACTCAAGGTAAACTAAGCAGTCACTGGAAAATCAGTCTCCCAGTTGAAATTGATAGACAAAATTATGCGGATGTTGATGCTTGGCTCAACCAAGCCCAAGGAGAACTGCAAAGCCAAATACAATTAGCTGCTAAACACCCCAATGCCAAAGAACTTAGTATTGATGCGAGTCTAACACAAATATTTAGCCCAAATAATAAGCCAAAATGGCGTCTTAATGAAGGCAGCATTGTGCGCATATCCCCTGCATGGGACAACACCACGATAGACCCCAGTTTGTATCAATCTCTGCTGCTCGAACAAGCACAACTGACCTTCAGTGCAGATAGTCCGGTGGTTATTGAAAGGATACAAACCGCCAATTTTTTAGGTGCAAAAACAAGTTTGATTTTACAAGGGGACATTAATGCCACGCTAGAAAATACGCATTCTGTGTACCAAGTATTTGGCCAGCTAACACAACTTCAGGTCCACGCTCTCAATCATTGGCAAGGGCTGGCCAATTTAAGTGGCTATTATCTTGCGCATGCAGACGCCAACCCTTGGATGGCACAGCTACCTATAGATTTGCGCAAACTGCAGTTTCTAGGCGCCGTAGACTTTGATTTTGACCCCAAACAATGGCAGTTTAAAGTCAAGTCTGATAGTAAAATATCAGCAACCCAAGTTGTGAGTAGACGCAAAGCAGGCACAGTTCAACTGTTTGCGAGTGACAAGCTCAATCTGACTAATGACCAAACGATTCAATTGGCTTATCTTCCAGAGCAGGATTATTGGACTTGGTCTAACGCTTTTGTCCATTTAAGGCCTGAGTTAATTCCGAGCCAAGGTCTGGAAATCAATCTTGCAGAAGGCTCGACACTATTGTCCAATCAACCTGTTAAAGGATCATTTGAACTGCGTCCCACGTCTGTCAATCTGACTGACTGGCCCAGTTTCCAAGTCATGTCAACGGGAGGCTTTAACTGGCTTGATGGGCAACTAAACATCAACTTTAACTCTGAACTGTCCCCATATATCAGTGCATTAAATGGAAAGTACACTTGGCGCGCCAATACGGCTGATCATCAATTATTTGTGCAAGCAAAAGACGTCGCTTTGCCCCCATTAATGACCCAACTTAATCCACTTGAAAACACCCTTGAACTACCCGTTCCATTGTTGGCCAATATTACCCGTGGCACAGCAGATTATGAAGCAGACTGGCATTGGAGTAGGGACAACTTATCAGCTAATCAGAAATTCAATTACTCCTTTGTAGACGCCCATAGTGAAAACTTAAAGATCAAAGGTTTAACCGGCCAAAGTCAGTTTGGGTACAAGCTTAACCGAGACCAGAGCGGGCAGATCGTAGAGGAAGGTGTTGGTGATAGACCAAAGACTAGCCAGTTGACTGGCACTCATCAGATTAAAGCAGAGCAGATAAATTGGGGTCCTGTAGTGGGTCAAAAATTACTCAACTCACAACTAAGCTTGAGCACTAATGGCTGGACATCTGTTACCTATCAAATAGATAAAATTGAAGCTGAGTGGCTAGGAGGAAGTGTTTTAGGACAGAACTTGGCCATTCAGCCTGCGCTTTTAAATACCTTGCCCATCAGTTTACAAGGCATTAATCTTAAAGACCTTATCACTTTGGCCAAAGCTCCCAACTTAGATGCAAATGGAGAAGTCTCTGGTGATTTAAACATGGCGTTAGATCTAACCGCGAGTGGCAGTCAAACGTGGCGCGTTTCTAGTGCAAACCTATCAAGCAGTAAAGCAGGCACCATCCAATATAAAACCAATGATGATGTCGATTTATCGGATAAGGCCAACTATCTGCAAGAAATTCTTAGCGAATTTCAATTCCAGCATATTTCAGCTCAACTGACCCACAATGAAAATGACAAACTGCAACTATTGACTCGTTTTGTGGGCACCAATAATAACTTTGAAGAGGGTAAAAAAGTGGACTTTAGCCTTACTCTTAACCCTCAATTTCATTGAATAGGCGGTTAAGGTAAGTCAGTGGATGCTGTGGTTGAGCCCCTGTTTGTTGGCGAATGATACTACGACAAGAATACCCAGTGGCCAGAATAGTGCCCGCTTTATTGATGGCATCTTGCACTGGCTGGTGCCAGCTCATTTGATAGAGTTCATCCGACATCGCGCGATGCTTTTGCTCATGACCAAAAGTACCCGCCATGCCACAGCATCCGGCAGGGGGTGTCAGCAGATCGATTGAGAATTTAGCAAAAATAGTGCGCCAAACGTCCAAGTTCAGGGTAACTAGAGCGTTTTCTGAACAATGACCCAATAAAGCAACTTCACGTTTTTCTGGGTTTTCACCTTGAGGCAGCTTAAGCTCATCCAGATGGCGACTTAACCACTCTTGTAACAACAAAACTGTCGGTACTTGCTCAGCGCCTAGGCGCTGACAATATTCATCGCGATAAGTTAAGCCCACACTCGGATCAACTGCAACGAGCTCAAAACCTTGTTGCCTGACTATTTGCAACTGCTTAACGACTTGTGCTGCTTGTCGATCAAAGGCTTGCAAGAAGCCTTTGACATAGAGAGGCTTACCAGAAGGCATGATCGGCATAACTAAAGGTTTAAAACCCATGTTGACTAAACAAGATAGGATGTCTTGCATTTGTGGTAGATCGTAACAACTGCTGAACACGTCCTGCACTATGACTAAATAAGGCTTTTTTTCAAGTTTGCTCAGGTCCTTAAATGCATCTTTATGCCAAACCTTGACACCCTCTATGCACGCCAATTGATTGATATTATAGGCATAGACTTGGGGCATATTAACCAAGCCAAAAACCTTTTTTATCAACCACCGAACGGGTGATAATTGAGTACATAGATTACTTAACCAAGCCGCTCTGCTAGCATAAAGTCCAAACTGTTCTACCAATCCAACAGCATAGTCTCCCAAGGGTCGACGGTTGCGCTTGAAGTAATGCTGTAAAAAGCGACTACGATAAGTCGGTATATCAACTTTGATGGGGCAAGCAGTGGTGCAAGCTTTACATGCCAAACAGGTTTGCATCGATTGATAAACTTGGTACTCTAGCTCTGCATCAGCACCACCTTGAGCCTCTTGCTTTAACCACTCCCTTAATAAACTCGCTCTGCCCTTAGGCGACTGAACACGATCTTTAGTGGCTTTATAGGAGGGACACATAGCTGCTTCTGGCTGATAGTTAAAACACGCACCGTTGCCATTGCATGATACAACAGGCTGCCAATGCTCAATAATTGACTCATCGATTTGACGATCTTGACTGCCCCGGGTGCGAGGGTCATCAACCTGTACTAATTTTTTCTCCGACCCTAAAGGCGTACAAATTTTCCCCGGGTTAAGTTGATTATGAGGGTCAAACCATGTTTTTATGCGACGCATGTCAAGATAAAGTTCTGCGCCTATGGTCTCTTCTGTATACTCGCTCCTGAAACCCTTGCCATGTTCACCCCACATCACCCCTTGATATTTTTGTACTAAAGCCTGTACTGAATCAGAGATGACTCGCAGTTTAAAGGCGTCCTCTGGGTCACGCATATTGAGCGCTGGCCTGACGTGCAGGCAACCTGCATCCACATGCCCATACATGCCATATGTGACTCCCATTTGATCCAGTAATTGTCGAAACTCTACAATGTAGTCAGCTAAGTGTTCAGGTGGAACAGCCGTGTCTTCAACAAAGGCAATAGGCCGTTTTAAACCAGGTAAATTACCTAACAGGCCAACCCCTTTTTTACGTAATTCCCAAAAGTTTGCTATGTCTTGGGGTGCAGAAAGACGCTCATAGCTTGCATTTCTAGCCCTTAACTCGACGCATATCGCATCTAGCTTGGCCGCCAATTCGAGCGCATCCATAGCACCAAATTCAACTAAATTGATGGCTGCTAATGGCGCAGCATTGAATTGATCTAGGGTGTTAGCCACAAGCGGCCAGATCACATCCCCTTTGGCCAGTTTAAGTATGGTGTCATCAATTGTTTCTATGGCATCAGGATTCTGTTGAACTAGCAGATTAGCATCACGCAAAGCAGCGTCAAATGACTGATAACGAAGGACTAATAATTCTTTTGCCCGAGGAATGGGTGTGAGTTTGAGAGTTAATTCTGAGACTAACGCCAGCGTACCTTCTGAACCACAAATAAGTTTGCTTAAATCAAAGCTATTCTCGTTATGAATATGGGCTAAATTATAGCCTGTCATAAAGCGATTAAGCTTAGGGAATCGGGCATTAATAACAGACTGCTTTTGGATCACTAAATCACTCACCTGCTGATATAGTTTAGCGACCTCACCCCCTGTTTCAATTTTAGATCGTAAAGCTTGACTGGAGAGTTGTTCACTAGTGACTTGATGACCATTGGCCAATACCAGATTAAGGGCTAAAACATGGTTACTGGTGCGGCCATATATGCGAGAACCTTGGCCACAGGCATCCGTATTGGCCATACCGCCAAGTGTTGCTCTGTTACTGGTGGATAAAGTAGGGGCAAAAAACATCCCAAAGGGCCGCAAGTAATCATTGAGTTGGTCACGAATCACGCCAGCCTGCACTTTTACCCAGCCCGCATCAACGTCTATCTCAAGGATGTTATTCAAGTGTTTGGAACAATCTATCACTAAACCATCGGTTAAGGATTGACCATTGGTTCCTGTGCCGCCTCCGCGGGGGGCGAAGTAGATGTGCTTAAATTTTGCTTGGCCTGCAAGCATAAAAATGGCCTTTAAGTCATCTTCATGTTTTGGATATAACACGCCTTGCGGTAATAACTGATAAATACTGTTGTCAGTAGAAGCAATGAGTCGATCCGCCTGATGGGGGGATATTTCGCCTGCGAACCCACTTTGTTCAAGGGCATTAAGGAAGTCGACAAATTGTTCTGCGGGCTCAATCAAAGACTGTTTACTTGGCATTTTTAAGGGGGCTACAGTGGTTTACTTGAGATACGCCAATTGTAACTCAAAGCGCCTAACTTGCCCATTATTCAATCATCTAACACGCCCAAAAAACACGCTTTAAATAGCGCTTTAAAGCCATTTCCTGTATGCTCCTGCGCCCTAAACCTCCTAATACTGAGATAATTCATGTCATTTGCCGAACTTGGTCTTGAGCCACGCCTATTAACTGCGATAGAGACCAAAGGTTATACCATTCCAAGCCCCATTCAAGAGAAAGCCATCCCAGCCATATTAGCAGGCGATGATGTGATGGCTGCTGCTCAAACTGGTACTGGTAAAACCGCGGCTTTTACCTTGCCATTATTGCAGCGACTCGCAAAGGGCCATCGAGCCCAAGCCAACCAAGTTCGAGCCCTGGTGTTGACCCCTACCCGAGAACTTGCTGCACAAGTAGCAGAAAGTGTGGCCACCTATGGGGTTGATCTACCATTAACTTCTGCAGTGGTGTTCGGTGGCGTTAAAATTAATCCACAGATGATGCGTTTGCGTCGTGGTGCAGATGTTTTAGTGGCTACGCCTGGGCGATTATTAGATTTATATCAACAAAAAGCGGTCAAATTCAACCAACTTGAAGTTTTAATACTCGACGAAGCTGATCGAATGTTAGACATGGGTTTTATTAATGATTTAAAACGTATTTTATCGATCCTTCCAAAAGATCGCCAGAACCTAATGTTTTCAGCGACTTTTGCAGAACAAATTAGAGACCTGGCCAAGGGCCTAATGAATCAGCCAGTGGAGATCAATGTTAGTCCTGCCAACACAACGGCCCCCACTGTAAAGCAATGGTTATGTCCTGTTGATAAAAAACAAAAACCTGCCCTCTTGCAAGAACTCATTATCAGTAATAATTGGACCCAAGTGTTAGTGTTTTGCCGCACCAAACACGGCTGTAATAAGCTTGCAAAATGGCTTGTAGGAGGCGGCATAAGTGCTGACGCTATTCATGGCAATAAGAGCCAAGGAGCCCGTACTAGAGCTCTAGCACAGTTTAAAGCGGGTGAAGTTAAAGTGCTGGTTGCAACAGACATCGCAGCTCGGGGCTTGGACATTGATCAACTGCCTCAGGTCGTCAACTATGACCTGCCCAACATTGCCGAAGATTACGTGCATCGGATTGGCAGAACTGGCCGAGCTAACCAAACAGGTGCTGCGATCTCTTTAGTTTGTGCTGACGAAATTGAATTTCTAGAATCGATTGAACACCTCATTCAAAAGCACATTGAACGCGACTATATTGAGGGTTTCATCCCAGTTCATGCATTGCCACCATCACGAGATCTGCGTTCAGTAAAAAACAAGAAACCCAAAAAACCTAAACTTAAGTCTGAACAATTAAGTTTACAAGCCCCTAATAAGAGAAAACCCCAAGTCCAATCACCTTTGTCTAAATCGAATCAACGTAGATCTTCAACAAATGGAGCTAAAAACACCAACGCCACCAAGAAAAACCCTTGGGAGGCCTCTAATCGATCTCGCAAACGGCCTGCTCATTAGACCGTGTTAAGGCCACTTCAGTGACACTCCTGTGGTCAGGAGTTGCATAAAAAAAAGCAAAAAAATACCCTATACATGGCACCCGAAGGGGAGCGAGAACCTGTATAGGGTAGTGGATTTTACTAGCTATAAATATAAGACCAACCATCAAACCAAAAGTTCAACTTTTATATCGCTTGAACCTTTGGAAACACTTTTTCATTTCGTTCACTATGTGCTGCCGCCAAATGGTTGCCTTGATTTGGAGACAACACTTCAAATTCCATGGTGTAGTTTAAAAATTCTTCACGAAACGGCACCAAACCACCCGCAAGTAGTTCAGGGTGTTGTTCTAACACTTCTTCAGAGAACGGAATGAAACATTGCATTGGGAACTCCTTCTTATCAACACGATCTATTAAAGACTGGGAAGATGGATAAAAATTGCACCAATAATGGAGAAATAATGGATCTTTTTTGGTTTTTCAGACTCAAACAGTAAAAATCCTAGCGATTGCTTAGTTTTTACTGCTTGAAAGGCGAATAAACGTCACTTAAGCAAGTTTCTTCCCTTACTCGCTTCGATGCGCATACGTAATGCATTAAGCTTAATAAAGCCGGCCGCATCCTGCTGATCGTAGGCACCTGCATCATCTTCCATGGTTGCCATAGCAGCATCGAACAGACTGTCACTCGATTTACGGCCCACCACGTCTACATTGCCTTTGTAGAGCTTAAGTTTGACCGTGCCATTGACATATTCTTGAGAACGGTTAATTAACGCTTGCAACATTTGACGTTCTTCAGACCACCAGTAGCCGTTATAAACTAATTTCGCATAGCGTGGCATAATTTCGTCTTTCAGGTGCGCTGCCTCTCTATCCATAGTGATGGATTCAATAGCTCGATGCGCTTTTAACATAATGGTACCACCTGGCGTTTCATAACAGCCACGGGCTTTCATCCCAACATAGCGATTTTCAACAATATCCAGTCGCCCTATGCCATTTGCTCCAGCGATCTTATTAAGTTCAGTTAACACAGTGGCAGGACTCATGGCCTCACCATTAATGGCAACAATATCGCCTTGCTGATACTCTAATTCAATATAAGTCGCTTTATCTGGGGCAGCTTCTGGGGATACCGTCCAACGCCACATATCCTCTTCTGATGGGTGCCAAGGATCTTCTAACATGCCACTTTCATAGGAGATGTGTAATAAATTTGCATCCATTGAGTAAGGAGAGCTTTTCTTATTTTTAAAATCGACTGGAATATTATGTTTTTCACAATAGTCCATTAGACTCTCGCGAGAGCTTAAATCCCATTCGCGCCATGGTGCTATCACTTCCACGCCTGGTTTTAGGGCATAGGCTCCTAATTCAAATCGAACCTGATCATTGCCCTTGCCAGTGGCACCGTGAGAGATCGCGTCCGCCCCTGTTTGGTTAGCAATCTCAATCAAACGTTTGGCAATTAGTGGGCGTGCAATTGACGTACCTAAAAGATATTCACCTTCATATACTGCATTGGCACGGAACATAGGAAACACAAAGTCTCGAACAAACTCTTCCCTTAAGTCCTCAATATAAATTTCCTTAACGCCTAAGGCCTCAGCTTTAGCTCGCGCTGGCTCCACCTCTTCACCCTGACCTAAATCGGCAGTAAACGTGACCACCTCACATTGGTAAGTTTCCTGTAACCATTTAACGATAACCGATGTATCCAAACCACCAGAATAAGCCAAAACTACTTTTTTGATGTCTGCCATAGCAGTGAATTTCCTGTAACAAATATAATGAGCTAGTTTTTCATAAATTATACATGGATGCTTGTAACAGATCAGCATCAGCGAACAAAATTTACCGCATTGTGAGTATTTTATTAACCCTAGTCCTGATAAAATGAAGTGAAGTATGCCCCTACTGAATAGCCACTGGGCTTGAGATTTTCCCATGCAATCATTGACCATTATCCGCCCTGACGATTGGCACCTGCACCTTAGAGACGGTGCTGTTCTGACTCGAACTGTCGCCGACACTGCAGCCCAATTTGGACGGGCTATGGTTATGCCCAACCTGTCTCCACCCGTAATCAATACCAGCATGGCTATTGACTACAAGGCGCGCTTGGACGCGCAAAATAGCTCTTTGACCGCCTTAATGACTTTATACCTTACAGACCAAACCAGCGCTCACGAGATCCAACGCGCTTTTGATTCAGGCATCGTTAAGGCGGTTAAGCTTTATCCTGCGGGAGCCACAACAAACTCTGCAGCCGGCGTCACCAATATAGAAAATACCTATGCAGCCATCGCAAAGCTTGAAGAACTGGGTATGCCATTACTGGTACATGGTGAAGTGACTCATGCTCATATTGATATATTTGATCGCGAAAAAAGTTTTATTGATCAACAATTAGGCCCCTTATTGCAGCGCTTTCCAAAACTGAAGTGCGTATTTGAGCACATTACGACTAGTGAGGCAGCCCTGTTCGTTGCTCATGCCAGTGATTGGGTCGGAGCAACAATTACACCTCAACACCTATTGTATAATCGTAACGACTTACTCGTTGGTGGAGTTAAACCCCACTTATATTGCCTACCCGTGCTTAAACGAAATACGCATCAGCAAGCTCTGCAGGCTGCAGTTTCCAGTGGTAGTCATAAATTCTTTTTGGGTACAGACTCAGCACCCCATGCCCAAGGCGCAAAAGAGAGCGCATGTGGCTGCGCTGGCTGTTACTCGTCTCCTGCAGCCATTGAACTTTACGCCCAAGCCTTTGAATCTATTGACGCGCTGGATAAACTAGAAGCTTTTGCGAGTTTTAATGGTCCGGATTTTTATGGGTTAGCCCGTAATAGTGACACCATTACCTTAACTCGACGCGACTGGCAGGTCCCTTCTAGCCTAACTTTTGGGGATGATATTATTATCCCCTTAGGTGCTGGCGAAACCTTGAACTGGAAAATAGAGGCATAACGACGTGATTAAAGATCGATTTCGAGGCTACTTGCCGATTATCGTTGATGTTGAGACTGCAGGTTTTAATTGCCAGACCGATGCCCTTTTGGAAGCCGCAGCAGTCATCATCGATATGGATAATGATGGCCTGCTATATGCGAAAGAAACAATAGACTGTCACATTGAACCTTTTGCAGGTGCTAATCTAGAGGCTGCTGCTTTGGAATTTACTGGCATAGATCCAGCAGATCCAAAACGTGAAGCAATTAGCGAACGTGACGCTTTAGATCAATTGTTTAAACCAATTCGCAAAGCCTTGAAAGCCAATGGATGTAAACGTGCAATTTTAGTCGGTCACAATGCGGCCTTTGACCTAAACTTTATCAATGCTGCGGTGCTTCGTTGTCAACAAAAGCGCAATCCCTTCCACCCTTTTTCTTGTTTTGATACAGCCACACTTGCTGGTTTAGCTTATGGCCAAACCGTATTAGCTAAAGCTTGTGCAGCAGCGGATATCCGCTTTAGTAATCAAGATGCTCACAGTGCCCGTTATGATGCCGAAAAAACTGCCGAGTTGTTCTGTACCATCGTCAACCGTTGGAAACAGTTGGGTGGTTGGCAAGCAGAAGATGACGGGTTTCCCTTTGCAGGCTTAGATTAGATTCAGCGGTAATATGAAGCACACTCGACAAAGCCTTAATAATTGCAGATTATCATTAATTCACTTGGATTGCGGTTCTTCAGCACACATTTGGCGATGTTCACAACTTCCAGGGACGGGTTCGTAACCGCCTTTAGAAAACGGATTACAGCGCAAAATACGCCAACTTCCCATCAAAAATCCCTTAGCTGCACCATGTAATTTAATGGCCTCAATAGTGTAGCTAGAACACGACGGAAAATAGCGACAATTATGACCTAGCAAAGGGCTTACTAAGTATTGATAACCTTTAACTAAGCCGACTAAAGCTTTAGCAAAGAATGACATTTGGCTATCTTTAAGCATGTGTCTAAACCAATAATATCGGTAGTTTAACTCTAAACATAACACCTTCAGGTTGTCTTAAGTTATGGGCCGTCACACTGCCACCATGAAATTGACTAATCAAACGAACAATATACAAGCCTAAGCCAAAATGAGCATGGCCTGCTCCCGCTGCACGAGCAGAGACCATGGAGTTAAACATTCCAGCCATTAGGTCTGGAGGTATACTTGGCCCAGTATTCTCTACTTCCAAGTAGCAATCATAATCTTGCTGATACAAACGCACCTTGACTAAACTTCCACTCGCTCGAAAATCGCGTGCGTTATCCAGCAGTTTATCAAGCAACTGTTCTATACGGTAATCAACGCCAGCCACAAGAACCGACTGCTGGTTTGCCTCAAACACCACATCTGCTGCCCCACCTCGGATACTTGGATTTTGATGATGAACATAGGTCTGTAATAAGTGCAATAAGTCCAATGGTTCTAATTCATCCTCATGCAAGGCCGCTTCCAAATTAGCAGCGTCAGCTAACTTTTCAACAATACCACTGATCTTAACGAGCCCCCTTTGCGCGCTGTCAATATAACGTTGCTGTCCTTCTTCTACGCCCAACATTTGCAAATTTTCTAACGAAGTCATGGTTGCATTAAGGGGGTTATTAACTTCATGTCGCAGGGTTCGTGGCATAGTACTCATAAACTCTTGATGTTCATGCAATCTGGCCACCACACCAGAGAAACTTCGAGCCAGATCACCAATTTCGTCACCCGCTCGTATTTCGTTATACAGTTGATCCGTTCTTAACCTTCCATCTGGATCCACTATTTGCTGTGCTTCCCTTCCCAAGCGTCTAATACGCATGGCTTGGCGCCATGAAAACAACAATAAAACTAACAGGATCACTAACATCGTTGACAGGCTAAGCAGGGCAATATTTTCCATAGCTTGACGTTGTAAACCCAGTATTTGAGCTGTCGATTGCTTAATGAGCACGACCCCAAGCAACTCGCCTTCTTGATCTACAATAGGCGCAGCAACAGCAAATATCTGTTCTGCTGGGCCTTTATGCCAGCGCCCACTAGCAAACTTTTTATCCAAAGCACGGTTAAGTAGGTCTCGCTCCTGACTTGCAGCCTGAACTGGGTTTAAATAGTCTGGTATCGCAATAAACCAATCTAAACCTTGATTAAGCCAGCTCTGAATACCTTCAAGGAAATCTTTTGGTTTAACCTGCTCAGATTTAGGAGGGCTAACTTGGCCCACGCTAGCTCGAACCTGTAAATTATTATCATAAATGACAACTTGTGAGTCGGAACGGCTTAAGCTTGACAAAATTTTATTAGCTTCGGGGGCGCGCATAGCCAATAGGTTAAAATGGCTCTCAATCGTGGTGTCGGCACCCACAAGGGTTTTTAAATGACGCATGGAGCCATCTTCTCCATCTACATCTGCCACTGCTAGACCAAATTCCTGACGTTGATTTAAAAAGTATTTTGGTAAGGCGAACTCAACTAAATAACCATCAACCAACGGACGCATGACCGCTTGGATAATAAAAGAAGATGATGGGCTTCGATATTGTGGTGTGGCCCAGTCTTCTTTGACGTACCATACCTCCATTACACCAGCTTGGGTGGCGACGATTACTAGCCTTCTCTCATTGCCGTTGCGATCAGGCATAGTGAGCCGTAAATGATCGCTTGCATCTAAATTAGGGGCCCCTTTGGTTCTTAACACTGTTTTGTTATCTTGGATGCGCACTAGGCCAAAGATGCGGTCGTCTTTTTCACCCAATAACAAACTGTAGCCGTCTTCACTGTCGTCACCACTACCAAAGTGATTGGCAAATAGTTGAAAATCTAACCATTCATTGGTGTAGCCATCGACCTTAGCTTGGCCTGTCAAGGGATGGCTAAACACCACCTGCTGACTATCTAAGTAGGGTAACTCAGCGAGCAGATCATCACGCCCTTGGAATAAGGTCACAATACCGCGAGCCAATTGTTCCTGAGCTTGCGTTTGACCCTCAATCATAAACACACGAGTTTCTGCTACAAAACGATAAGATAACCATGGAATACTGACTAGCACCAAAGCAAAAACTAGCACTTGAGTATTAAGTCGAAACCTTAGTCGCCGATTTGCAAAAAGCATTAATTTTCCGACCAGCGGTAACCCATACCATATTCTGATTTGACCGCATCGAATTCAGCATCAATATTTTTTAGTTTACGTTTTATATTGCGAATGTGCGTGCTAATGGTGTTGTTAGAAACGTAGTGTTGATGGGTCGCTTGAGCTAAGGTGTCGTAAGTTAAAATATGTCCAGGCCTACGAGTTAGTGCTTCAATCATACGGAATTCTGTTAATGTCAGCCCAGCTATGGCTTGGTCACGCCATTTAGCCTGACGACTTTCTTCGAGTAGTTGCAGGTGCCCTATAACCCTTATATTTTGATCATCTATTTCCGCTGTGACTACTCTAATGTCACTTAAGCGGATCAAAGTGGCCACTTTTTCTGCTAAAAAGTCCAACGAAACTGGTTTGGGTTGGTAATCCCAAGCTCCCATTCTAAGGCCTAAAATCCGATCAATTTCGCCCACCCGTTCTGTCAAAAATAGCACTGGCAGTTCGGGGTGGATTTTAAGTAAGGCGGCGCATAACTGAAACCCTGCATCAATGTTTTCATCCATGATGATATCAAGAATGACTAAATCAGGCCGCTCTTGTTTTAAGCCTAGTTCAGCCTGATCTTTGCCAGCGTAGGCTGTCACACGATAGCCTCGCTGCTCTAGGGCAAACTGATAGTTATCTCGTTGATCCCTATCATCTTCTACAATAACAATGTGCTTAGCCAAATGCGGCTCCTTAACTCTATGAACTCAGTTAACTCCATTAGTGAGTTAACTGTTGCTTAAGTAATTCAAGGGTTTGCTGAAGGGTCTTTTTAGCTTTCTTTTTAGCTCCATCAACTTTTTCTTGTAAGGCCCTTATTGCCTGCTCACTCGCCGCTTTAGGATCACTGCTGGATTTAATGGTTTTAACTAAAGCTTCAACTTCTAAAGCAACCTGTTGAGTTTCCTGTTCGACCCTTTGTTTCGCGATGGCGATCGCTTTGGCTTTACCCGCATCCACTTTAGCTTGTTCTGCTTGATTTAGGTCTTTTTTGGCCTTAACTCCAGTGGTTTTGGTTTCCACACCACCAACTAAGGACATAATACCCACAGCTGAACGCAAACGTTGCATAAAGGGCTCACTGTGAGCCCGAGCTTTGGCCGCGCCCTTTTGCAGTTCCGCCTCTATATAAGCAGGGTCTGTCATGATTTCCTCATAGCGCTTGCGCGCTGGCGTTAGGTAGTGGTTTAAATACTCAAATAACTGACCTTTCATGTCTCCCCAACCTATTCCATTTGCATAGGCTTGCCTTACCATAAGCGTTTCTTCAGGACTGGCAAAGGCGCTATAAATTTCAAACAAAGTGCAGCTGTCTGGGTCTTTGACTTCACCCGGTTGCAAGCTATTGGTGGTAATTTGAAAAATAAGCTTTTTGAGTTCATCAGCGGGGGCAAATAACGGAATAATGTTGCCGTAACTTTTACTCATTTTACGACCATCAAGGCCTGATAGAACCTTGGGTTCGCCTTCATCAACCATCGCTTCTGGCAACACAAAGTGCTCGCCATAGGAGTGATTAAAGCGCATGGCAATGTCACGACACATTTCGATATGTTGAATTTGATCTTTACCGACCGGAATGTGATGGGCATTAAACATTAAAATGTCAGCCGCCATTAGTATGGGGTAACTGTACAACCCCATACTGATACCCTGATCTAAGTCAGAGTTTAATTGGCGTTGATTCTCGTCTACAGATGCCTTATAGGCATGAGCCCTATTCATCATGCCTTTACCCGTCATACAGGTTAAAAACCATGCCAACTGGGGGATTTCAGGAATATCTGATTGTCGATAAAACGTAGCCTTATCAGTGTCAAGACCTAAGGCTAGCCAGATAGCAGCAATTTCACGCCCAGAACGATGAACTGTTTGAGGATCTTGGCATTTAATAAGTGCATGGTAATCAGCTAAAAAATAAAAACTGTCGGTATCGATTTGTTGGCTAGCTGCCACTGCAGGTTTAAGTGCGCCTAGGTAATTGCCTAGATGTGGTGTTCCGGTCGTGGTAATGCCTGTGAGCACACGTTGTTTGGCTTGCATTGCTTGGATCTATGATGGCGAATTATAAAGGTATTATACACTGCCCAATACGCCTGTGTTAGTCCTGTACCAGAGATCTGAAAAGTTAGATAACAAAGCTCTGCTTACCCAAAGCATCTTGACTTATTTGCAAACAATTTAAATTGCTTTCAGCTTTCACATCACCTTGTTCTGCGGCTTTTAAGAGCCAACTAAGGGCGTCTATAGGTGCCGCATCCTCTACTCGGCCTAAAGCATACATGACCGCAAGGTTATTTTGTGCTTGGCTATGCCCTTTTTTTGCCGCTGTTTGGTACCAGAACTGAGCTCGAACATAACTTTGGAGATATTCATATTGGCAGGCTATTTTGAATTCATGCCCACCCACTTGGTGCATATTCACTTGATCATTGATGCTATAACTGGACAGTAATTGTGAGCGGACTGGGTGCATGGGTTAACCATTGATAGATTGGTTTAGAGAAACGAATTATGGGGCAATAACAAAACACGGTTAATGCTAACTTTAGTAGAGAATTCTTAGTTTTCAAACCCCCATCTAAAATTAGTTAACTTGGATCCCAAAAACGTCAAATAAGGTCACGTAAACAGTCGCTTAAACTGATCCATAAACCCAGCAGTGGTTTCTTTTAAACCAGCCTATGAGAGAGAGTTTAAAGCCATAATGCTCATTTATTATTGTTTTATTTGGCGAGATTATCGATGCATGCTGGGTATCAATAATCAAGCTGCTGCAAACGCCACAAAAGCGCAGTACTAGATTAGAATAAAGCAACCAAGATTGACATTATATTGAACCATTACCCAGTACAATTGTTGATCCAAAGCAGATAAAAGTGGCTACTTTATCTGTTGGCCTTAAGACAATATTCCCAAGGCGTCTCGTGCTTCGATAGTGTGCGTCGCTTTTTGACAAGTGACTATCATGACCCATGGGTAAAATTTGCTCATTATTTTTACCCATAGGCAATCGAGCACTGTGGGTCATCTACCCTTTTCTCCGGGAGCAAGCACACATGAAATCTTCTGCTAAAGTCGTCGTCATAGGCGGTGGTGTTGTAGGCGCAGGTACTTTGTATCATTTAGCCAAAAAAGGTTGGACTGACGTTGTTATGGTTGAGCGTAAGGAACTAACCTCTGGGTCAACATGGCACGCGGCAGGTTTGCTACCCCTTTTTAACATGAGTTACTCTGTCGGCAAGCTGCATCAGTACTCTGTTAACTTTTATCATGAGTTGCAAGCAGAAACAGGCATGAACGTAGGTTTTTCAGTGGTCTCTAATATTCGCCTGGCCAACTGTGAATATCGCATGGATGAATACAAATACTATGCAGGAGTCGCTAAAACTGTTGGTGTAAAAACTAAGTTTCTTACCCCTGAGCAAGTGAAAGAAGCCTGGCCCCTTTGCAACACAGAGGGTTTACTTGGCGCCATTCAACATCCAGATGATGGCTATATACAGCCCGCAGATCTGACTCAAGCCCTTTGTAAGGGAGCCCGTGATTTGGGTGCTGAGATCTACCGCTTTACTAAGGTTATGGGGATTGAGCAACAAGTCGATCACACTTGGATCGTGAAAACGGATAAAGGCGACATTAGTTGTGAACATGTTGTGTCATGTACGGGCAGTTTTGCTCGTAAAACAGGTGAAATGGTCGGTTTAGATATCCCTGTTATTCCCGTTGAGCATCAGTTTATTGTGACTGAACCCCACCCTGCTATTTTAGAAAGAAAACAATTAGGTTTGCCTGAAATGGGTGTTTTGCGTGAATCTGATGGCGGCTACTATTTGCGCGAAGAAGCTGGAGGCCTATTATTAGGGCCCTACGAAAAAGGAGCACCTTGCGTTTACGTGGATGGTCCGACAGACGACTGTGAATACGAGCTATTTAACGAAGAATTAGATCGGTTAATGCCTCATATCGAATTTTGCATGAATCGTGTACCTGCATTTGCAGAAGTGGGAGTAAAAAAGGTTTATAACGGGGCCATTGCTTATACTCCAGATGGCAATCCCATTGTCGGTCCTGCCCCAGGCCTTAAAAACTTTTGGCTTAACGAAGGCCATTCGTTTGGCATAACGGCTGCAGGTGGCGCTGGCTGGCAATTAGCAGAATGGATGATCGATGGAGAGCCCACGGTTGATATGATGGGTGTAGATCCCCGTCGTTTCGGGCCTTATGCTACCCGCGGTTACCTGAAGGAAAAGAATGAGGAAGCCTACTCCAACGTATTCACAACACACTACCCAGACGAAGAGCGTGAAGCTGCTCGCCCCCTAAAAACCACACCATGTTATGACCGCATGAAAGCCTTAGGCGCGGTGTTTGGCAGTGTTTATGGGTGGGAACGCCCTAACTGGTTCTTGCCCTCCAAAGGCTACGCATTGAGCGCTGAGGAGCTAGCCACCGATAAGGTTGATCAAGTGCTATGGAACCAAAACTTTTCTGAACCTCTGGACGGTGGTCCCATTGTCGAAAAAAATTCATTCCGTCGTTCTAATTACCATGAATTTGTTGGTAACGAGTGTCGACATGTGACTGAAAAAGTAGGCTTATTAGACATGTCTGCCTTTGCGAAAGCAATCGTCAAAGGCCCGGGTGCAGAGGCATGGTTAGAGTCTATTTTTGCGAACAAAATGCCAAAGACTATTGGTCGCATTTCCCTAGTACACATGTTAACCCTCAATGGGGGAGTACGCGCTGAATTTACCGTTTACAAAACGGGCCCACAGAGTTACTACCTCGTTTCTGCAGGTGCGTTTGAGACCCATGATCACGATTACTTGTTCAAACTCAAGCCCAGCGACGGTAGTGTTGACGTTCAACGTGTCACCACCAATACAGGTGTGCTTGTATTAGCTGGCCCCCGTTCACGCGATGTATTACAAAAATTAACTGACACAGACTTGGCTAACGACAGCTTTAAATGGTTAACAGGCAAAAAGATCAACGTGGGTTATGCCACTGCAGAAGCCTTGCGAGTTAACTTTGTAGGTGAATTAGGATGGGAACTTCATCATCCTATTGAGATGCAAAACTATATCTTTGATGAAGTGATGAAAGCAGGTGCTGAATTTGACATTAAGCCTTTTGGTATTCGGGCCATGGATAGTATGCGTATAGAGAAATCTTACCGTTTAATCCCTCGTGAGATGTCAATTGAATACTCAGCGATGGAATCGGCTTTAGATCGTTTTGTCCGACTCGATAAAGAAGGCGATTTCATTGGCAAAAAAGCCTTACAAGCTTGGCAGAAACGAGGGGCTAAAAATGCCTTTGCCACCATCGAAGTTCATGGCGTTACTGATGCAGATGCGCGTGGGTCCGAAGCCATATATAAAAATGGTGAGGTCGTTGGCCGTGCCACTTCAGGTGGCTATGGCTGGCGTGTTGGCAAGTCTCTCGCCCTCGGCATGGTTGAGCCAGAGTTAGCTATTATTGGAACCGAACTCGAGATTGAAATTCTAGGAGAGATGTATAAGGCAACCGTGGTTGAAGAGTCACCTTTCGACCCGACAAACATTAAATTGCGTGCTTAATTAGTAGCCGCAATAATAAAGAGTGTCCTGGGTAGAGTGAGTTAACCAACTTGCCATTTAGTTTTTATCCGAAGTAGCGTTGACTTCTTGGTGAGCAGGTTTAAACTGCTTGCCTTCGTTAGCGTTAGTGAAAGCTAACTCTAGAATTTGAATGTATAATTATAGTCAATATTTATATTTAAGAGAGATCATTTCCATGAAAGTTTTAGTTGGCATAAAACGTGTGTTAGACCCTCAGGTTAAGGCCCGTGTTAAGGCAGACAAATCAGGTATCGACCTAACGAATGCCAAAATGACCATGAACCCATTTTGTGAAAATGCAGTTGAAGAAGCTATTCGCCTGCGTGAATCTGGTGCCATTGAGGAAGTAGTGGCTCTTTCTATTGGTGCGGCCAAGTCAGAAGAAACTCTCCGCAACGCTTTAGCACTTGGTGCCGATCGTGCTATTTTGGTGCTTACTGAAGAGGTTTTAGAGCCGTTGGCTCTTGCTAAGGTGATTAAGGCCATCGTCGAAAAAGAAACTCCCGATTTGGTTTTGGTGGGAAAACAGGCCATTGATGACGAGTGTAACCAAACTGGGCAGATGCTTTCTGCCCTGCTAGATTGGCCCCAAGCCACTTTTGCCTCAAAACTAGAACTGGTTGATGGTGCGGCTCAAGTGACACGAGAGGTAGACGCCGGTATCGAAGTTATTAACGTTAATATGCCTGCCGTAATCTCTGCAGACCTGCGCTTAAATGAGCCGCGTTATGCGTCTTTACCCAATGTCATGAAAGCCAAGCGTAAGCCACTTGATAAGATCGAATTAGCAGACTTAGGCTTAGACACAGCTAATCGCCTGACGACTCTTGAAGTGATGGAACCACCCGCCCGAGCAGCTGGTATGATCGTTGAAACAGTAAGTGAATTAGTCGATAAGTTGCGCAACGAAGCCAAGGTTATTTAAGGAGTTGATTATGAGTATTTTAGTGATTGCAGAACATGACAACGTCAACTTGGTTGCTGCCACCCTTCACACTGTGACAGCGGCCCAACAGATCGGTGGTGAGATTGACTTATTGATTGCTGGCCACAGCTGTGAGGCAGCAACACAGGTCGCCTCACAAATAATGGGGATAAATCGTGTGCTTGTTGCCAATGACGCCAGCCTAGAAGGTCTGTTAGCAGAAAACATGGCTAATTTAGTGGTTACTCTTGCTCAGGATTATACTCACGTTCTCTGCGCTGCCACCACCTTTGGTAAAAATTTCATGCCTCGTGCGGCGGCGTTATTAGATGTCAGTCAAATCTCTGAAATCAGTGAAGTGATCTCGGCCGATACATTTGTGCGCCCCGTTTATGCGGGTAATGCTTTGGCTAAAATACAGTCACGCGACAGTATCAAGTTAATCACTGTGCGTATTACCAAGTTTGACGCTGCCACTGCAATTGGTGGTTCGGCTCCAATTGAAACGGTAAGTGCCAGTCCAGATTCTGGTCTTTCTCGTTTTATTGGTTTATCGTCTTCAAAAACTGAGCGTGTGGAGCTGACTTCTGCAGCCATTGTCATTTCTGGTGGTCGTGGTATGCAAAATGGTGAAAACTTTCAAATGTTGGAAAGCGTTGCTGACAAACTAGGGGCTGCCGTGGGCGCATCTCGTGCCGCAGTCGATGCTGGTTTTGTGCCCAACGACTACCAGGTAGGCCAAACAGGAAAAGTGATTGCTCCAGACCTATACATTGCCGTTGGCCTGTCAGGTGCCATTCAGCATTTAGCGGGCATGAAGGACTCTAAAACGATCGTTGCCATCAACAAAGATTCTGAAGCGCCTATTTTTCAAGTAGCTGACTATGGCTTAGTAGCTGATTTATTTGAGGCCGTTCCAGCCCTTGATGAAGCCTTATCAGACTAACTGAGTCAATTTTTATCTAGTGCGATTAATGCCTTTTATTTGGCAGTGATAAACCCCCTCAAAAGCCCAGTTTACACTGGGCTTTTAAGTCTCTAATTATTGATGTTCCTTGAGAAACCTCAACAGGGCTTGCCAGGATTTTTCATCGGCAGCGCTGTGGTAATCTCTTGATCCTGGCACTGTAAATGAATGACGCGCACCCCCATAAACCTCTGCTGCGTGGGAGATTTCAGCGGCTTGCATTTGCTGAAGTACAAAAGCCAAACTGTTCATTCCAGAAACTGGGTCAGCTGATCCGTGAAGCAATAAAACGGGGGCTTTGGTTTGGGTGTAGTCTTGACCCTCTGGCGTCTCCAAACCACCGTGAAAACTAATAAAGCCGTCTATATCCAAGCCCATACGGGCTCCTTCCAAGACTGCAGCTCCACCAAAACAGTAGCCCATCAGAAACTCTGCCACGCCATCTGTGGAATTTTTAGATGCAGCCGTGACAGCTGCTAAAATTCTTGCTTGAAACTCTTGTCTATTAGCATAAAGAGCACCCGCCTCGCGTTTATAATCCTCAAAACCTTCTAAGATGGCACCCACACCAAACAGGTCTAGAGCAACCGCTTCGTAACCTAAAGCGGCTAACTTTTCAGCGCGCATTATTTCATACTGATTTAAGCCATTCCAATCATGGATAATAAATACTTTACCCAAGGGCTTACCTGATGGCTTTTCAATGTGGCCTTTGAAATCTTGAGCTCCCACGGAGTAATGTAAGTCGCTTGCATGCGCTCTAGAAAAAACCATTACTATTGCAATGAAAATAGCCATTAAACTCTTTGTAAAACACTTAACTGTCATTAGCACTCCCTCAGCACATGGCTTATTGTGAACATATGGTCGAGTGCCACATCACTTCCCAACATAGATTACCATATTTTTGTGCTGCAACATTTAGCCATATTGTCTGCGCCTTATGCAGCCTACTAAAACTGACTAAAATAATAAAACGGTATTTATGCGTCACTGCTGCTTGTGTCTAAAAAATACAAAAGCCACTTTGTACCGATTTACTTTCTACCACGTGGCTTTATTGATAACATTATTGATCGTAGCTTTCACTATTTAATGAGGCAGTTTATGCACAATAAAACGTCGCACCTGGTTTATTCGACCGACGTCGGGCGCATAAAACAGCCTACTACCCTGAAGTCTACCAAGACTGATGGGATCGTACGTATCCGCCGCGAAACTAAAGGTCGTAAAGGCAAAGGGGTGACTACTGTGTCTGGCATCAATCTAGCTGAAGCAGAGTTAAAAATCTTAGCCAAATTACTTAAGCAGACTTGCTCCACCGGTGGCACAGTTAAGGACGGGGTGATTGAAATTCAAGGTGATCATCGCCAGACCCTCAAAACTGAGCTAGAGAAACGTGGCCATCAGGTCAAACTGGCAGGCGGATAAGATGTCTCAAATTCCAAAAGCCTATGGCCACTGGCCATCCCCAATTAGTGCCGAGTTGATTACTCGGGCCGCGCCTGGTTTAAATTTTGTTCAATCTCATGAACAGTGTCTATATTGGGTTGAAAGCCGGCCTTGGGATGCTGGCCGCTGCGTGATTATGCAGTGTAATGAACAGGACAAAATTACTGACCTACTGCCCAGTCCTTTTAGTCATCACAGTGGTGTGCATGAGTATGGAGGTATGGCTTATACAATTCATGACGCTTATTTATACTTTGTTAATGCCGCAGACCAGCGTATTTACCGTCAACACCTTGACACGCTGGGTACACCAATAGCCATTACCCCAGTGGGTCCATGGCGCTTTGCAGACCTTATTGTCGATGCTCAACACCAGCGACTAATTGCGGTCTGTGAAGAACATCAGGAACAACAAGAAGCTGAAAATTATTTGGCGACTATCGCCTTAAACAATGACAGGGCGAGCATTAAAAAATTACAGGCTGGGGCTGATTTTTATGCTTACCCGCGCCTAAGTCCAGATCAAACAAGACTTTGCTGGATTCAGTGGTCACACCCTAATATGCCCTGGGATAGCAGTGAATTATGCTTGGCTAGCCTGAGCCAAACAGGTATTAGCGAGCCAAGAGTTATCGCTGGAAGTAACGGTGATGAGGCTATCTTTCAGCCTCATTGGTCACCTGACTCTGATCTATATTTTGTATCTGACAAAACGAATTGGTGGAATATTTACCATTTTGATGGTTCTGAAAACAGGCCAGTGTTAGCCCTAGATGGGGAGTTTGCTACACCCTTATGGCAGTTTGGTATGGCAACCTATGATTTTATCAATACCGACACCATTGCTTGCCTTTGGACTGATAAAGGTCTTTGGCATAGCGGTTTTATTGACATTACAACGGCGCAGCTAAGTCCAATTATAAGCCCTTACAGCAGTATGCACGCACTCGCCTGCCATCAAGGTCGTTTGTACACCGTTGCAGGTGCTGCAACTTTGCCTCATGAACTCATCAGCATCGATCAACAGGCTGTTGTTACCTCTATTTACGCTCCAGCGACTTTAGATGTAGAAACGACTAATCTTGCTCAGCCCAAATCAATTTTTTTCCCAAGTGGCAATCACCAAATGGTGCATGCGTTCTTTTACCATCCCACCAGCGCCTCCTATTGTGGCCAAGCTAACGAACTGCCTCCTGTTATTGTGATGTGTCATGGTGGCCCCACAGGTGCAACTGACAGTGGTTTAAATCTGAAATTACAATATTGGACTAGTCGTGGCTTTGCTGTTGTGGATATTAACTACCGTGGCAGTACTGGTTTTGGACGAACTTATCGCCAAGCTTTAAGGCGCGCATGGGGTGTAGCTGATGTTGAAGACACTGAAAATGCTATCCACTATTTGGCTCAACAACAGAAAATAGATGCGCAGCGTTGCCTCATTCGTGGCGGCAGCGCTGGCGGGTACACAGTGCTCTCCGCCCTTACCTTTACTGATACATTTAAAGCAGGAGCCAGTCTCTATGGCATTGGTGACCTAGAAACCTTAGCGACTGATACGCATAAATTTGAGTCCCGTTATCTTGACAGCCTTATTGGTCCTTACCCCGAACGAAAAGACATCTATATCGCACGCTCGCCAATCCACCATGCAGAAGGTCTCAACTGCCCTGTGATTTTTTTACAGGGTCTAGAAGATAAAGTTGTACCTCCCAATCAAGCTGAAATGATGGTTGAGTTACTCAGATCAAAAGGCATTAAGGTGGCACACGTCACCTTTGCAGATGAAGGTCACGGTTTTAGAAAAGCCAAAAATATCATTCAGGCCATGGAGGCTGAACTGGCTTTTTACCAACAGGTGTTTCACTTAGGAGCTGACAATAACCCAAACTAAAAGACTGTGACTCCAAGTTCGTTATAGAACGAAAAAAGAATCAGCCATGACTAGGATGGGTTAGGATAATTCAACAATCATTGAATTTAACGCCCTCAATCGAAACCGATTAAAGGTCTCCCACGGCAATGGCCATTACACTTTGACTACCGGCTAATATAGAACGGCGGTGCGACTCAAAGCGAGGCAGGATATGGTCTAAATAATAGGCTACAGTAACTAATTTATTGGTCTTGAAGCTCTCATTGTCTTCCTGCGCGACTAAACTAGCGCTGCGCATCATTTGCCATGCCCCACACACATAACCACTCAACATTAAGAGATCAAAGCTGATTGCTCCAGCAAACATAACATCGTTGGGAGCTTGTTGCAGAAGAGTCTGGTAACTCGATTCAAGGCCATTGATGGCTTCAGCCATCGCAGACTGGTGTGACTTAGTGACAGCATGGCCATGTAAGCTCAAATCATCACGCATTTGTTGCACTAGATCTGCCATTGCTGCACCTTGGTCGTAGAGGGTTTTCCTGCCCGCTAAGTCTAAAGCCTGAATACCGGTCGTACCCTCATAAATGGTGAGTATGCGAGCATCCCTTTGGTGTTGTGCTGCTCCTGTTTCTTCAATGAAACCCATGCCCCCAT
>DDCR01000158.1 GCA_002335115.1 Oceanospirillaceae bacterium UBA2001 | reverse complement strand
ATGGCTGTTTTGATCCGTAAGAATTAATAATGTGCGGTGGGGTTGTAAATGGCGCTTAAGGTGATTTAGTGGCCGCCCATGTAAACTGACGAGTTGGGCATCTTGTAAGGACAGTCCGGTTAATTCGCAAGCACCTTGTAAGCTCGAAACGCCGCTAATACAGGTGACTTGATCGCCAAATTCAGATTGCAAGTATTTACCAATACCAAACAGCAGTGGATCACCAGAAGCAAGAATCACAACATGATCAAAACCCTTGATCTCATGAGCGATGTGTTTGAGCTTTGGTAAGCATAGGCTGGCTGGCTGGGTGCGGCTTTGGTTTGCCACAACCTGCGCATGGGCTATACTTTCCAATTGTCTTGGTGAACCCATTATACAATCGCAACTACCTAAGGCGCTTAGGGCTTTGGCATTAAGCAAAGGGGGCTGGCAGATGCCTAAACCAATAACTGTAATTTTGGTCATTAGTAGCGTTCATCCATATTGCAGCGCAACAAAGCGTTGACTACCGAGGCCGCAGCGGCACTACCACCTTGGCGTCCAAGTAGGGTAATACATTCAATACCCAAGCCTTGATGAAGGTCCCACAGTGCTTGTTTAGATTCAGCAGCGCCTACAAAACCAACGGGAATGCCTACAATTAATGCCGGTTTAGCTGCACCAGCTTTGAGCATTTCTAAGAGGCGAAATAGTGCCGTAGGGGCATTTCCAATGACCACCACGCTCGAACGCAGTTGATCTCCCCAAAGGTCTAACGCCGCCATAGACCGAGTTTCCCCACGCTGGTTAGCTATAGCTGCCGTAGTCTCATGATTGAGGTAGCATAGGGGAGAATTTTGAATCATGCGTTTGGTAATGCCTTGTTTGACCATTTCTACATCACATAATATGGCTTGGTGTTTGGCCAGAGCCTCACGCCCAGCAACACAGGCATTGGCACTTATACGCATGTGCTGTGCAACAAGGGGGTCGCCTACGCTATGAACAACACGCATCACCACTTGTTGGGCATCGTCACTGAGGCCTGATAAGTCTGTTAATAAACGAATTTGGCGAAAGCTGTCTTGCTCTATAGCAGAGGGATTGGGCTGGTATTCAAAGCTCATATCATTATCACCTAGTGCTTCTGATCATGGCTATGGGATTGGGTATGGTGGTTGCCTTTATTGAGAGATGTCATGGGTGTGCGACTCCACGCTTGTAAACGCTCTATAAGTCCATCAAATTGTTGTTCTACAGGTCCAATAAAATGTGGCCGCTGCAACATAAATATGGGCACTTTAAGGCTTCGAGCGGCTGTTAGCTTTGCTTCGGTGGAACTGCCACCACTATTTTTACTCGCGATGGCTTGAATACTGTGACGTTTTAATAAGGCTAATTCAGCGGCTTCAGCAAAAGGGCCGATGGCTTTAATCCAAGTAACATTAGGGGGTAACTCATGTTTGGGTTGCACAGCAGTACGTAACCAAATGCGTTGCTTTGCATTTAATAGCGCCATCTCTGTAGGGCTAATTTGCCCTATCGTTAATAACGTGCGTTGGTAACTTGAAAGGGCACTTAAAAGCGCTGCAGTGGTGCCAAATAAGCGCCAATCATCTCCCGTTTGTGGTTGCCATTGAGGTCTTAAAAAACGCCAGTAATTTAGCCCTAACTCATGACAGGTTTGCTCTGCATGTTGGCCCATAGTGACACTGAATGGATGGGTCATATTAACGATGCCATCTATGTTTTGTTGTTTGCAATAGGCGCTTAAACCGCCAAACTGAGTAAACCCGCCACTCACTACTGTGGCTGGAACCTGAGGCTGACGAACCAATCCAGCCACACTATAAATTAATTCTAAACAGGGCTGGGTTTGGTGCAGAGCGATAGCCAAATGGCGAGCATCTGCAGTACCCCCTAAGATCAGCAATCTCATGAGGCCACTCCCGCCGCGCGACCAAGTAATTCACCTTGCCTATTGACGGCGAATATTTCCAGCTGCACTGAATTAGGCACGGTTGTCAGGGCAAATGTTAACGCATCTTGGCAAACAGCCGCAGCTAAATCAATGTCTTGCTGCTGGCACAGCCCCAAGGCCTCAAGACTTGTATTACATGCTTTAATAGCCGTCACTAGGTCGTTATCAGCACCCAATCTTTGGGCCGTATAGGCCAGCTTCGGTAAATTAATGGAGGACTTGCCACTGTGCAAGTCTAAATGGCCATCGGCTAGTTTACTAATTTTTCCAAAACCACCACAAATCGTTAAACGCTTCACAGGAGACTTTTTTAAATGTTTAAGCACTGCACCTGCAAAGTCGCCCATTTCAATGAGTTGCATGTCGTCTAGGGCGTAATACTCACCAATAAAGGCTTCACTTGCATTGCCTGTAGCTGCAGCTACATGGGCATAATTGTTGGCGACAGCAACATCTAGGCCTTGATGGATGGATGCAATCCAAGCACTGCATGAGAATGGACGCACGATGCCACTGGTGCCTAAAATTGATAATCCATCCACAATACCCAAGCGGCCATTCATGGTTTTCTTGGCAATCTCAGCGCCATTAACTACCCCAATTGTGACTTTAAAACCACCTGTGTATTGGTAAAGCTGTGCCAAATGAGTGAGGTGTTCACTCATCATTTGTCGAGGTACGGGATTAATAGCCGCTTGGCCCACTTCAAGCAGCAATCCAGAGCGGGTGATGGTGCCCACCCCAGCACCCGCACAAAACTTAATGCCTAATTCAGAAACTAGGCTTACGGTCACCCAAATGGTCGCACCATGGGTTGCGTCTGGGTCATCACCCGCATCTTTAATCGTCTCAGCATAGGCCGTGGTCGGTCCACGGTGTTCCACTAGCTTAAGCTCTAGATCAACGTGTTTACTCGCACCTTTAGGTTTAGGTAAAGTGACGCTGGCACTGGTTTTGTGAATGTTTCCTAGTAATAAATGAGCCCCAGCTAGACAACAGGCCGTGGCGCAAGTTCCGGTGGTTAAACCGGTACGCAAAGGCTGCTTTTTTTCGCTGGATTCAGGCCACATAGTTCAGATTGATCCTATTGCTGCGCTGCTATGAGTGGTTTGTAGTGGCTTGGTAAATAACTGAGCCACAGCTTGTGGGTTGGAAGGAAAGAACAAATGTAAATAACTGGCTGTCAAACCTTGTTGGCGATAGATGGCCTCTCCAGGAGCAGGATGACGCTGGCGCTGACCATGGGCAATGGGCGCAGGGGTGTTTTGGCTGCGAGAACGATGGTGTGCATGGGCACGCACTTCACCTTCTGGCAGCATAGCCGCTTGCATGCCTTGGCAACCCCGTTTACCACGCATCGCACCTTGGCCTGCTAAAATGCCCACCATGGGGTAGGTCGTATCATCAAGATCAGTTAGCTTTTCCAAACAATATAGAAAACCGCCACATTCAGCTAAAATTGGTTTTTGAAGGGCATTAAATCTACGAATGTCCTTTAGCATACTGCTATTCCCAGCTAATTTTTTGGCATGCAGTTCAGGGTATCCGCCAGCAAACCATAAGGCATCAACGTCAGGCAAGTGCTGATCATTAAGGGGTGAAAAATAACTTAATTTAGCCCCCATCGCCTCTAATAAACGGGTGTTGGCGCTGTATATAAAACTAAAGGCAGCATCACGGGCGATGCCAATGGTGGTGCCTTGCAAAAGCTTTTGCGGTGCAGCAATGTCTTGGCTGGTAAAAGCCACGGGTTTGGGTAAGTCACAAATGGCTTGTCCACCCAACCATGCTTTGCCCAGGTTGAAACGGTGTTCTAGTTCTTCACGCACTTCGTGAGCTTGCACTAAACCTAAGTGACGCTCTGGTAAAGACACCTCTGGATCTCTGGCGAGATTAGCGAGCAAAGGCATACGACCTGCAAGAGCATCGTCAATAAGTTGGGCATGTCGTTGGGTGCCACAATTGTTGGCTATGAGTCCACAAAACTCAACATCATCACGAAAACTGGCTAAACCTAGGGCTACGGCTGCCGCAGTTTGTGCCATGCCCTTCACGTCAATTACTAAGGCGATGGGAATGTTAAATGTGGCGGCTAGATCTGCACTGGAGGGTTCACCATCAAACACACCCATGGCTCCTTCTACTAGAATTAGATCAGACTGCTGAGCGGCCAAATAGAATTGATGCCGACAATACTCTGGCCCTGCCATCCATAAGTCTAACTGTGTCACAGGTTGACCTGATGCTTGTTCTAGAATTTGTGGGTCTAGGTAATCGGGCCCCATTTTAAATACCCTCACCTTGCGGCCAAGGTCACGGTGATAGCGCGCTAGGGCTGCAGTAATGGTTGTTTTGCCTTGGCCAGACGCAGGCGCTGCTAAAAATAAAGCAGGGCAATAGGCTATGGCATTTGCTTGATCCGAGTGTGGGGTCTTAGAGGTCATTAAAATTCAATACCAGCTTGAGCCTTAACGCCAATTCGAAAGGCATGGCCATCATCTTTTACTGTACTAATCGTGTCTGCATATTCAACTAACGCCTCCGGCATCACCCGGCCTGTAATAATGACAGTTTGGTCATGTGGGCGTCTAGCCAAGGCTTCTAAAACAGGTTCTAGTGGCAGGTAGTTGTACTTAAATACATAGGCCATTTCATCAAGCACCAACAGGTCGATGCTAGGGTCTTGTAATAAACCTCGGGTGATCTCCCATGCTTGTTCTGCAGCGGCGATATCGTTGGCTTTATCTTGGGTTTCCCAAGTAAAACCATGGCCCATCACATGCCAGTCTAAGCCAGGATAATCCTTAAAAAATTTGTACTCTCCGGTTTCAACGCGGCCTTTTACAAATTGAACGACAGCCGCTTTCTTACCGTGCCCTAAACTACGCATCATGGTGCCAAAGGCTGAGCTACTTTTACCCTTGCCGTTGCCACGCAACAAAATGGTTACACCACGTTCTTCTGTGGCTTTGGCAATACGAGCGTCAATGACCGCTTTTTTAGCACTCATACGTTGTTCATGGGTTTTACTCATTAAACTAGCCTCGCTTGGGATAAGGTTAAATATTGTGCTTTTAAAAGGTGCGCAATGTGTTGGCCCCGGCCTCGTTTCACTGGACCTTGTTCCGTATCAACAAGAATGGATTGGCCTAATAACTGGATACCTGATAATTCCTGCTGCACCCGTCCGTCAGTAATAATGGTATTGATAATACGAATTCCTGGACTGCGTCGAAGCAGCCTAGTTGCAAAGGCACTGGCGGACTCAAGGGCTTGTCTTAATGGTGTACCGCCACCCACATCGATGCCATTAAGTAAAGGTGTCATGGCTTTAGGTGCGCGACCTTGAGTGTATAGTTCACAGACTTGGTCGTTACCAAAACCCAACAACACCAGTTGTTGACGAGCCCTATAGGCATGTTGTGCGATGCCTGCAACTAAGCCTTTGGCCTGACTCTGACTATTACCAAGCAAGGTTGATGCGGACGTATCAAGTAGCACTAGGTGCATCACAGGATCAGCACCACGCTGGCGGCGAAAACGCAGGTGGATGCCAGAGTCTTTGTGGCGGCTGGCAATCAAACTCGAAAACCAATTAATGTGCTTTGAGAATGGTTTATTTGGCCTACCATGGCCTTGGCCGTGCAAACCTCTGCTGGCCGCCGCTGGGATAGATGAAGACGTTCTAGGGGAGTCACCATCAGACTCCATTTGCCGCAGTGGGCCAGTGGGCTGCTTGGTAGGCACCATTTGTCCCCAGTCTTGCTCAGTGCTCTGGCCTTGAAAGTCTACTTTGCTATCCTTAGGGCGCTCAAAGGGTGGTGGGCTTTGTGGCGGTTGTGGGTTAGGTGGATTGGGTGGATTGGGTGCGTTAAGGTCGTTACGACGATGCATTAAGACCAGTTCTTCAACCGCATCAATATCTTCAAGGCTCACAGTATTGGTTTGTTGGAGTGCCGCATGAGCTTGTGCAGCACGCAGCCAAACTAAATCACCACGCACTCCATCTACTTGCGCAGCGACGCAGCGTTGGGCGATTTGTAAACGCATATCGTCGCTAGCATTGATGCTTTTGAGCCGTATTTGAGCTTGTTCTATGTTAGCTCGCAAAGCTTGTTGTGGCTTCGCATAAGTGGCCAAAAATTGGGCAGGATTGGCATCAAAGTCTTGACGACGGCGCACAATTTCCATGCGTTCATGGACGCTATAGGTGTTCTCAAGGGCCACGCCAAAACCAAAACGGTCAAGTAACTGGGGGCGTAATTCGCCTTCATCTGGGTTCATGGTGCCCATTAAGGTAAATTCAGCTTCATGCTGGTGGCTAATACCATCCCGCTCAATATGATTAACACCACTGGCTGCAGCGTCTAGTAATAAGTCGACCAAGGCATCAGGTAATAGATTCACTTCATCAACGTAAAGTAAGCCTCTATGGGCCTTGCTCAAGAGCCCTGGTGCAAATTGCACGTGTTGCTCGCCCAGTACTTTTTGTAGGTCTAAAGACCCAGTGACCATCTCTTCACTGGCACCGAGGGGCAGGGTCACTAATTGATTGAGGTTAGCAATATTGAGGTCTGCCAAACTGCGGGCCAAGGTAGATTTGGCACTACCACGGGGGCCACTTACCAGCACGCCACCAATTGCAGGGTCTATAGCCAGCAAGGTTAGAGCAAGCTTAACGTGAGCTTGGCCAACGACGGCAGTAAAAGGAAAGTTGAGTTCGAGCATAGCCATATCCATCGCACCCACCGTACGATTTATGTGAAACCTAAGATATAACCTAGGTTTCTGATTTCATTTTGAGGGGCTGGTATCGGACTAAATCGCCTATGGATTCACCGTTGCGGGGGCAGTGTTGGCTCAAGACCGGTTTGCCGTAATCTCGTCCACGCTTCCCATTTAACTGCCTGTTCGCCAAGCAGAACCACTCATTACTACCTATTGTAGGCTTATATGGTGAAGAATAATACGTTTATAGAGCGACTAATGGTTTGGGTGCGGCCTAGGCATATTCAATATCGCCATAGGGCTGATTTGTTGCTTAAACAATGCATATCAAGCTGTTTGTGGCCTCCCAAATGGCTGCTTTAATGTGCCTTTATGAGCATTTTAGTCGGCAGTCACATTAATTGATTTTTTAAATCATGGACGCCTGGTTTGGTTAAGGGCTTGCTGACGTTGCCGGTTATCCCACCAATCCTTAGTTTGGTACCAAGCGCTCGCAGCGGGCATATACCAAGGGCTGCCATGATGATAGCTTCGGCTTTGCAGTGGGGTTTGTTCAAACACAGAATGTTGCTCCTGTGGATGTAACATTTTGAGAGCAGCTTTATGACCTAAATAAGGCGCCATAGCGACCCCATTCCCACAATAACCCAGAGCATGGAAAATGCCATTATTACTGCCGATATTGGGTAATTTACTAAAGCTGAAACCTGTAAAGCCAGTCCAACAGTGACTCATTTTGGTGTTTTTCAGGCTGGGGAATATTTCTATTAATTTTGATTGTAAAATGGGTAATGATTGTGCTGGCGTGATGGCATGCAAAGCGGCGCGTGCTCCCAGCATAATGCGTTTGCCGCAGGGTGTTGGGCGGTAGTAACAAAAGCGCTGGCGGGTCTCAACCATACAATGCCCACCAGGCAATAAAGCTTGCACCTGATCTTTGCCTAACTCTTCGGTCACAATAATGAAACTGGGCACAGGCAAAACTCTTCTGGCTAAAAACTTAGAGACCCTAGATTGGGTGTAGCCATTGGTTGCCATAAGCACTTGCTCACAATCAATAGATTGGTTTTTAGTGGTAATGCAAAAGCCACTTCCTCGAGGCTTAACTGAATGCGCTGGCTGATCTCCAAAGACCTTTACTCCTGCGTCTAAGGCAAGCTGTAATAAACCATAATGGAGTTTTCTAGGCTGCACACAAGCATGGCCTTCATACAGTAAGCCACCAAAATATAATGGCGTGTTGATGTGCTCAGTCATGGCATTGGGCTTGATCATGCGTGCAGCAAATGGCTCAATCTTTTGTAAACTGCGATTGGCTTGGGCCATGGCAGAATAGTCTTGTGGTGTCCATGCAGTGCGTAAACGACCAGAGGCTTGTAAATCACAATTTATTTTGTGATCAATAATCAAGCTTTTGGTGAAATCTAAAGAGCCATTGGCCTCGCAATGTAGCTGTGCAGCAATGTCTGAACCGTAATGTTTTTTGGCATCAGCCACAGACACTTTGTGACCTGAACCCAGCATGCCACCATTGCGAGTACTGGCTCCAAAGCCTATGGCTTGGCTATCTAATACAACCACGTCACGACCCGCTTGGGCTAGAGTTAAGGCGGCACTTAAACCCGTAAAGCCTGCCCCTACAACAACACAATCCGCTTTGGTTGGCGGCACTTCAGTGTTACGATATTGGGGCTGATTTTGCCACCAGTAAGGTGTAAATTGAGTCATGATTAGCTAATTATTTTTTTATTGAGTCTTCACCATGCAACAACTTTATCCAGAACTCAAACCTTATCGAGAATTCTTTTTACCTGTGACCCACGGGCACAGCCTTTATGTTGAGCTATGTGGCAACCCTCAGGGTATGCCTGTGGTTGTCATACATGGGGGTCCAGGCGGAGGTTGCGGGCCTTCATCGCGGCGCTTTTTTGACCCCCATGACTATCATATTATTTTACTTGACCAACGTGGGGCTGGGCGCTCATTACCCCATGCTAGTTTAGAGGCTAATACCACCCAGCATTTAATTGAAGACTTTGAATTACTGCGTTGTGAATTAGGTATTTCTAAATGGCTTTTATTTGGTGGCTCTTGGGGAGCTACATTAGCTTTAGCCTATGCTCAGGCGCACCCAAATCGTGTTCTAGGACTTATCCTTCGGGGTGTTTTTTTGGGCCGCCAAAAAGATGTGGATTGGATATACGAAGCCGGTGGTGCCAGTCGCATGTTTGCAGATTATTGGCAAGTATTTCAAAAACCATTAATCAACACAGATGCTGAAGCTACTGGCGAAATGGTTAACACCTATCATAAATTATTATGTGGCGCTGATGAATTAAAACGCTTTGCTGCTGCAAAGGCTTGGGCGGCATGGGAAGGAAGTATTGCCACATTAAACCCTAGACCCCACCTTGGAGACGATTTTTCTGACGGTCATTTTGCCTTAGCTTTAGCTCGAATTGAATGTCATTACTTTGTCAATCAATGCTTTTTTGAGCCTAATCAATTATTAAAAAATATGCATAAAATCAGTCATTTACCCGGTATCATTGTGCATGGTCGTTACGATATGATTTGTCCAGCAGAGCAGGCGTTTGAAGTGCATGCACTGTGGCAAGCATGCCAATTGCACATTGTGCGTGATGCAGGCCATGCGCAGCAAGAACCGGGCATCGTCGATAACCTAATCAAAGCCACTAGAGAGTTTGCAATTAAACTTGCATAGTAAATTATATGCTTCTTACACGGCACTTGGTGTGACCTCAATTAGAGGTAGACCCAGTTAAGTGTTGAACAGGATGAGAGCAAGATGGCGAAAATGGTAAAAAAGGGCGACTTGCCGCAAAAAATTTGTCAGACATGCAACAAGCCATATGCGTGGCGAAAAAAATGGGCGCGTGATTGGGCGAACATTCGCTATTGCTCACAACGTTGTAAATCTGAAGCCAAATTAGATATTTAACACTAGAGTAATGAGTGGTTTCAAGGCACTCGTGAATGTGCACTCAAGCATGCTTAGGCAGGCAAATTAAAAAAGGCCCCACCATGAAAAACACCCCCCAGCACGCACCCCCATTGGATGCCCAACAACGCTTAGATATAGAGCCGGTGGTTTGCTATCCCAATGACACTCTGCCTCCCTATGACAAGCCCTTTTATAACAATCTGCAACAGAGTATGCAGTTGGTTGATAGCATCACCATCCCTGCTAGAGATGCGCGCAGTTTTGTGGTGCCTGCAGGCCATGTGTTTCGTATCATTAGTGTAGAAGGCCCCCAAGTAGGCGACTTAAACTTGTGGCACAAAGACAACCTTAAGGAGCGTTTTTTTAGTGGCAAAACCCGTGCATTGCACGGCACACATGTCAGTACTGGTGATCGCTTGTGGAGCAATCTGCCTTATTTAAGACCGATGGCCACGGTCATAGATGATACCCTCGATTGGTATGGCTGGGACCAGTTTGGTGGCAGTGTGCATGACGTCATCGGCACCCGTTGTGACCCCTACACCAATCAAGCCCTGGGACAAGATGAATACCACTATTGTTGTCACTCTAACCTTACACGGGCCATGTTAGATCATACCCAACTCGATTTAGATGACGTAGAACCTATGGTGCACGATGTATTAAATGTGTTTATGTGCACCGGGTTTAGCCATGACACCCATCAATATTTTATGAAAGCCAGTCCGGTAAGACCAGGGGATCACTTAACACTATTTGCTGAAATTGACTTGCTAGGTGCCCTATCTGCTTGCCCAGGGGGGGATTGCAGTAGTGAACATTCTAGTGATACTTCCAAGTGTTATCCCCTTAAGGTCGATATATATAAACCTCTACGAAAAGCTTTAGTGGGCTGGTCAAGTCCGAATACCAATGGCTATAGCCGCCGTCATGGAGTAGATCAAACATCATGAAAGCCCTCATGCAGCGTGTTACTCAAGCCAAGGTAGAAGTTAACGGCGAATGTATAGGCCAAATCGATCATGGCATACTGTTGCTTTTGGGGGTGGATAAGGACGATAACTTTGCCAAAGCCGATCAGTTGTTGCATAAAGTGCTGCACTATCGCTTTTTTAGTGATGAGCTTGGAAAAATGAATAACAATGTACAACAAGTGGCTGGCAGTCTTTTAGTTATTAGTCAATTTACCTTGGTCGCCGACACCAAAAAGGGCTTAAGGCCAGGCTTTTCGAGTGCGGCACCGCCCGCCCTTGGTGAACAAATATACGATTACTTTGTTGCTCAAGCCGAGCAATCAATTACTCTGGCTACGGGGCAATTTGGTGCCGATATGCAGGTCAGTCTCACTAATGATGGGCCAGTCACCTTTATGCTGGAAGTCTAAGTATCGCCCACCAATTTGTTAACACTTAAAATGAAGAGCCCATCTGTGTCCCAATTGAAGCGCTAAAGCCATGACTTCGTATTGAATGCTCTACAGCTTATAAAAAGAGCACGCACAAAGCCTTAAAATAAAGCATTATTAAGTACCACAAAAGGTCTGTTTCACCATTTCATCAGGTGTTGGGGCTAGGGCATAAGTGATTAATTCTAGTTGGTAATCATAAGGTGCTTGTAAGATTTTGAGTAACGCATAAAAGGGCTCATAGTCACCTTGGTCTTCTGCCGCTCTTATGGCCAGCTCTACTTGATGGTTGCGAGCAATATATGCTGGATTAGCCCGCTTCATTTGTTGATAACGCTCTGCTTGGCTTTGTGGGTCTTGGGTTAGGCGCTGCTGCCATTGACGTTGCCACACCACGAATGCTTGGGGGGCAATAAATGCGGCTCCAAGGGCTACATGCTCTGTTGGTGTGGCGATCTGGTCTACCAAATACCTAAAACCCAAAGTGAAATCTATTTTATGCTCAGCCATGATGGCGAATAGTTCTTCAGTGAGGGCTTGGTCCCCTTCTTGTGGCTGACTCATGCCCAGCTTGTTACTCATGACGGCCTGATAAGCGGCAACATAGTGCTTTACATAGTTGTCGAGTGCTTGTTGGGCGTCTGCTAAGGCTTGCTCACTGTCTGTGTGTAGCAATGGCAGAAGTGCTTGTGCTAGCCGTGTCAGGTTCCATTGACCAATACCAGGCTGCTGATTATAACGATAACGGCCTTGCCGATCGATGGAACTAAACACTTGGTCTGGGTCAAACTGATCCATAAATGCACAGGGACCATAGTCAACTGTGGCTCCACAAATAAGCATGTTGTCGGTATTCATTACGCCATGAATAAAGCCAAAACCTTGCCATTGAGCAATCAATTTAGCTTGGCGTTCTATGACCGCATTAAGTAATGATAAGTAGGGTTGAGGAGCATCAACCAAGTGGGAGAAATGGCGTTTAAGGCAGTAATCTGCAAGGGTTTTAACGCCTTCCTCATCCCCTTGCATCGCAAAATATTCAAAGCTACCCACACGAATATGACTGGGGGCAATACGCGTCAATACGGCGCCAGGTGCAGGGCTTTGGCGCATTACAGTTTCACCTGTAGCGATAGCGGCAAGGCTGCGGGTGGTAGGCACCTGTAAAGCAGCCATGGCCTCGCTTAAAAGGTACTCCCGTATAACGGGCCCTAAAGGTGAGCGACCATCGCCCCGTCTGGAATAGGGTGTAGGCCCAGAACCTTTCAGCTGTAGGTCAAAACGTTGTCCGTCTGGGGCTACTATTTCGCCTAATAAGTGCGCTCTGCCATCACCTAATTGAGGGTTAAATGAGCCAAATTGGTGGCCGGCATAAGCCTGTGCCATGGGCGCTGAGCCCATAGCCGTTTGGTTGCCAACAAGGACTTGCAAAGCCTCATCAGAGGTGAGCCATTGGAGATCAATGCCGAGTGCCTTGGCTAGTATTGGGTTACTGATAATGGGTGCTGCAAGGGTCACAGAAACGGGTTGTGTATAGCTGTAAAAACGTTCTGGCAAGCTTGCAAATGTAGTGTCAAATGTGGGGCTGGTGGCTGTCGCTGGGGTTGTCATGTTCTATACCTATAGGTTTTCTAATTTTGCATAGGCTAGGACTAGCCACTTACTGCCATCGTTTTCAAAGTTCACTTGCACTCTTGCTTGGGGGCCAGAACCCTCAGCATTAACCACGGTGCCTATGCCAAATAATGGGTGTCGCACGTTTTGTCCCAAAGCCACTACTGGGGTTTCAAGTTCTTGATGCCGCCCCCAGCGGTCATATTGTCTTGTGGGCGAGGGCCTTGAAGTGACTGGGCGGCTAATGCTGGATTTAAGACGCACTTCATTCATTAAGCCTTCAGGTATTTCCCCAATAAAGCGTGAGGGGCGGTTAAACGTATCTTGACCATGTAAACGGCGGCTTTCGGCATAGGTAATAAATAAACGTTGCATGGCGCGGGTGATGCCCACATAGCACAAACGGCGCTCTTCTTCTAAACGGTCGCCTTCTTCCAAAGACATTTTGTGTGGAAATAAACCTTCCTCTACACCCCCTAAAAAGACCATTGGAAATTCCAGGCCTTTAGCCGAGTGTAAAGTCATTAACTGTACACTGTCTTCTGACTCATCAGCTTGCTGCTCGCCTGCATCCAGTGCGGCTTGGTCGAGCATGGCTGCGAGCGGTGTTGTTGCGACTGGATCTAACTCTGAGTCGGGGTCATCACTCTCTTGGGCGGGATTCCAAGTGCTGGCAAATCCTTTGGCGGCACTAACCAACTCCATCAGGTTATCAATACGAGTTTGCGCCTTCTCACCTTTTTCTTTCAGGTGATGTTGAATGAGACCTGACTGTTGGATCACAAGGTCTACCATATCGTGTAATAGGGCTTCGCTGGTTTCTTCATCCAAACGATTAATGAGTTTAACGTAACTATCAATGGCGTTGTGAGCGCGCGTAGGTAGTTCGTTTTGAGTAATAATTTGCTGTGTGCTATCCCACATGGAGCAACCTTCAGCCCGAGCATTTTGCCGGATCTTAGCAACTGTGGCGGCTCCCACGCCTCGTGTGGGTACGTTAAACACGCGTTCCATGGCCGCATCGTCGTTACGATTTTTGATCAGCCTCAAGTAAGCTAGGGCGTTTCGAATTTCCAAACGATCATAAAATCGCTGGCCACCATAAATGCGATAAGGCATCTGAGCACGAATCAAGGCTTCTTCCAAGACTCGAGATTGGGCGTTGGAGCGATATAAAATGGCACATTCAGCGCGCATACCACCGTCTTTTTGCCACTGGTCAATTTGATCCACAATAAAGCGCGCTTCATCCATTTCATTAAATGCGGCGTATAAAGAAATGGGTTCGCCATCATTTCCATCAGTCCATAGGTTTTTACCAAGTCGACCGCTATTATTAGAAATCAACCCATTGGCGGCTTTAAGTATGGTGCCTGTAGAACGGTAGTTTTGTTCCAAGCGCACGGTAATGGCATTGCCAAAATCCCGTTCGAAGTGTTGAATATTTTCTATTTTTGCACCTCGCCATCCATAAATAGATTGGTCGTCATCTCCCACTGCCATGACCTTTGCAGCAGAGCCTGAGAGCACTCGCAACCATGCATATTGGATGGTGTTAGTATCTTGGAACTCATCTACCAAAAGGTGTTTAAAGCGGCCTTGGTAATGCGCTAGCAAGGCTCTATTATTAAGCCATAACTCATGGCAGCGCAGCAGTAGTTCACCAAAATCGACTAATCCAGCACGCTCACAAGCCTGATGGTATGCAGCATACACTTTGACCTGTGTATCGAGCTGAAAGTCACCCTGAGTTTCTATGTGCTGCGGACGCTTGCCTTCGTCTTTGCAGCCGTTGATAAAGTGTTGAAACTGGCGCACAGGCCACCGACTCTCGTCTAACTGCATCTCTTTACACAAGCGTTTTAGAATACTCAGCTGGTCATCACTGTCCAAAATTTGAAATTGTTGTTGTAATCCTGCTTCTTGCCAGTGGCGGCGCAGCAGTCGATGGGCCAAACCATGAAAGGTGCCTACCCATAATTGTGTCGTGTCCAAGCCCATTAGGTTTTCGATGCGGGCGCGCATTTCACGAGCTGCCTTATTAGTGAAGGTCACCGCCATAATAGACCAAGGAGAAATATTCTCAGCTTCAATTAACCATGCTATTCGGTGCACCAGCACGCGGGTCTTTCCACTACCAGCACCAGCCAAAATAAGCAGGTTTTCTTCAGGAGCCGCAACGGCCTCGCGCTGAGAGTCGTTGAGTTCGTCTAAAAGGCGAGAAACATCCATTATCGTGTCCATGTGGTGTGTGAGTGCGGGCCTAACTTTGGCCTAAATTAAATCTACGAAGAACAGGTCAACTGATCTGACCACAAGACATATGTCTAGTTGCGAGCCCAAGACTAAAAGCGTATGTTAATTCGCGCTAGGGTAAGTTTTAGGTTAAATCAGCGTTAATTTAACACCTATTGTAACCACAGATAAGGTAAATTTCATCGTTATGGGTGAGTTACTTTGTGATAGTCTAGCCTTATAAAAACAATACTGGAGATTACGGAAATGCAAAGACGTGAAATATTGAAGAAAGGCTTAGTTGGTTTAGGTGGAGTGGCAGCAGCTTCTACTATCGCCGCGCCTGCTATAGCTAAAGAACGTGTAGAAATCGCTATGGTAGCAACATGGGGTAGAGATTTCCCAGGTTTAGGTACAGGTGCTCAGCGTTTTGCTAAGCGTTTAAGTGACATGAGTGATGGTCGCATCCAAGTGACTTATTACGCTGCAGGCGAGCGTGTTAAGGCCTTTGACTCGTTCGATGAGGTGGCTTCTGGCAATGCTCAGATGTATCACGGTGCGGAATATTACTGGAAAGGTAAACACCCAGGCTGGGCTTACTTCACCTCAGTTCCTTTTGGCCTAACTTATACCGAGATGAACGCATGGATTCGCTTTGGTGGTGGTCAAGAATTATGGGATGAGTTGGGCGCAGACTACGGCCTGAAAGGCCTGATGTGTGGCAATACAGGCGTCCAAATGGGTGGCTGGTTCCGTAAAGAAATGAACAGCGTAGACGACTTCAAGGGTTTGAAGATGCGTATGCCAGGACTTGGCGGCGATGTACTGGCTAAGCTAGGTGGCTCTCCAGTGTCGTTACCTGGTGGTCAGATTTATGAAAACCTTATTTCAGGATCAATCGACGCCACTGAGTGGGTTGGACCTTGGAACGATGAAATAATGAAGTTCTACGAAGCGGCCAAGTTCTACTATTACCCAGGCATGCATGAGCCAGGTGCTATGTTAGCCTGTGGTATGAACAAGACCTGGTGGGATGGTTTGAGCAAGTCTGATCAAATGATGATTGAAGCCGCTTCTTCTATGGAAAACGACGTCATGATGTCAGAGTACAACTACAAGAACGGTGCCGCACTGAAGCGCTTGATCAATGACCAAGGGGTTAAGTTACGCCAGTTCAACGATGACATATACGATGGTTTTGCTGAAGCTTCTGAAGAAGTGTTCGCAGAAGTTCAAGAGCATAGTGATCTAGCTAATCGTATTCATCAGAGTTTTGCTACAGCGCGGGCCGACATCGGTGCATGGGCGGAAATTTCTGACCAAGCGTATCTACAACAACGTAACCGCGCTCTAGGCGGTTAATTGCTGTAACTAGGTATACCTACCCCAAATTAGTTGGGGGTAGGTTTACCCTATTTTCTACCCATCATTACTATTTTCTACGCTAGTGGTTTTAAGCATGCAACACTCGTCTAGCCTTTTGACGCCATTGAGTTCCTCTAACAGGTTACATAAGCCAGATTTGCTGCTGCGTAGTGTTGCTTTTACAGTGGTGTATGCCACAGTTATCTTTTTACTTAATAATTTTTTAAACTTCTGGGCACTATGGCCAGGCGCATTGAACACCTTAGGGGGTTTATCGCCTGCTGGGCCATACGCAGGTTTTGGATGGCTTCAGGTCTTGAGTTATGTGTCAGCGCCCATGCTGGCCGTGCTGCATGTGTCTAGGTTACAGTCTGAAAGCTATCA
>DDCR01000024.1 GCA_002335115.1 Oceanospirillaceae bacterium UBA2001 | reverse complement strand
CAAGGCTGGCAAAGTTTGATCAAGGTTGATGATATGTATCTTATTACGAGCACCAAAAATATACTGGCCCATTTTTGGGTTCCAGTAGCGGGTCTGGTGGCCGAAGTGGGCTCCGGCTTTAAGCAGGTCGCGCATACTTACTTTAGTCATGTTAATTTCCTTTGTATGGGTTAGGCCTCCATAAACCCTCGTTCTGCTTATTCTTTGAGTCAAAGAACAATAGAAACCACAGCTCGATCAGAAGTCTTAAAGCAGACCCCCAACACCCAGAACCATGTGCCGGTTTATGTGTGACGTTATAGTTAAGCTCCAAACTCACCGGCCTTTTTTGTCAAAAGACGCCAGTTAGAATTTAGGCGCGTAATTAAACCATAACTAGCTAGTGATCTCAAGCTGAAACAGTCCGTTGTTAGCATGTGATTCATAATAATTGCGCTTTTGAAGACTATTCACACCTCAACAGCCCATCAATTGATAATTATCAAATTACCCAGTAGCGCATAACCCGAGTTGCGCTTATTCTTTAGGGTAAGCTCAGTGCAATCAAAGCCTACCAATTTGCGTCGTAAACGGCTCATAAAAGCTTCTAGAGTATTCTGCCGAGCATGATCTAAATCAATACTCATCACTTCCATAATTTCGTAATACTCTGCCACAGTTGGACTTCTCAAAGCTAAAAATGACAACACCCTAGCTTCATTAGCCGTTAAAAGCACATATTCGTCTTTATGGGCAAGCTTATGGGTTTGCATATTCAGGCTTAACTGCCCAGATACCAACTGCGCCGATGATTCATTAGCGCCAAAAATACCCGACAGGCAGGCCAACAAAGCCTCAGGTTTAAAAGGCTTGGGTAAATACACCATCGCCCCCGATTCATAACCCAACATGAGGTCCTCATTTCTACTCAAAACGCTCATCATAATCACTCGCAGACCGGGCAACGTTCGCAAATAACGCTTTGCGATGCTATACCCTGTCTCGCCAGGCAATTGCACATCCAGCAACAAAAGATCGGGGGCATCACTATTTCCTTGCTCGTCCATGTCTTGTGGATCTGCAAACCAAGTGACTCGATAACCTTCCTCCTTCAAACGAAACATAATGGCTTTTCCAAGGTCAGGGTCGTCTTCACAAATATAGATTAACGGGGTGGTCATCACTTGAGTCTCACTATTGCCGAAAATACACCCTCATTCCACGCTAACGAGAGGGCATATTTATTAGCCTCACAGAGATTTTTTACAATCCATAAACCGAGACCTGTGCCACGGATGCCCTTGGAATTTGGGCCCCGAAAGTATTTATCAGTTAATTCATCAATATTGGACTGAAGTAAGTCGTCAGTCTCATTTTCAATAATTACACATAATCCATTCGTTTTATCTGACCCCACTAATTTTACTTTTATACTCGCATCGTTCGCATACTTTCTCGCATTAGTTAGCAGGTCATGCACAATAACTTCTAAGGCTAACTTATTACCCACAAAGTCAATACAACCATTAGAAGTGAGATCTAACAATCGCTCATCATTATGCAATAATGCCGAAGCGTGCCATTGGTCCTGAATCAATTCAGTGAAAAAAACCTCTTCAGAGCTGACAAAATCAGTGCCAACCCTTCCCATAAGCTCGACTTTGTCGACCACATGCTGAATGTGAGTTAATTGGGCATCCATTTTGTTTCGCAAATCAGAGCCCCCTACGGTAAATCTGAGTGTGGTTAGGGGTGTTTTTATTTCATGAGACAGCATAGAAAGAAAAGCCGACTGCTCCACCAAATCACGCGCAAGTTTTTCATTCGTTAGATGAATGAGGGCCGCTTTCTTGGCCATATTTTGCTGACGACGTTGCAAAATTAGTGTGCGCATCCAAAGCACCTGGCCCATCATAATAATGGTCACCAATGAATAAAAATAAATACCATTAGTTTGAAGGCCGGGGCCAAAGCCTAAACGAGACACACCGGCCAAAACTACAAGCGACATAAAAAACATATAGGGGTTTTTGATTTTTTCAAAAATCAATCCCTGCAAGTGATCTTTTGGCCTGTACCAGGGCACCAACACGATCAAAATAACACCACAAATAACGGTCAGCCCAGCGGCAATAATTAAGGACAGCCTTTGATCACCAAAAAAATAGAATATAAGGTTTATAAAGCTTAACAGCACAACCGCCAAGCAGAACCCCGAAAGCCACGGGATGGTTTTCATATTGCGCAGCAATACCCAATGAAAACCAGCGCCTGTGATAACGACAATGATGACAACTGCACCTAATAAACGGCCATTCAAAGGGTTGAGGTGAGGCCAAATACTGGGGATAAAATGGCTCACACTTAGTAATAGCAAAAACCACACGAGCTGGTGTACTGCAAATGCTAAAAACAGAACTTGCTTAAGCCACATTCCTGCAACCAAAGCTAAACCTGCTGCTAATAAAATTATAGTCAGCACAGCGCCCTTTAGAGCTAAGCCCCATGTATGCTGACTGGCAACCTGCTCAGTAGAAGGATAGCTTAAACGCACATTTAGATTTTGAATCGCTTTAGCATTTAATTGGGCAGTCGCTGCCGCATTGGGCACGTCAAAAATCAATCGATCAATATCATAATGATGATCAAGGGTTTTTGCAGCGACACCGCCCCCTTTTATTTGCTGATTAATAAGCTGTCCATTTTGATCAAAGAACTCGACAGCGACGCGCTCTAAATAGACAGGGCTCACACTAATATGCTGCACATCAATTGAAGATTTAAACGAAAGTTTAAAAGTGACACTTTGTCTAATAGAACCTGCCGCAACTCGATGCCCAGGCTGCCAAAGTGGAGCGTCGTCAGGTGCTTTTATGCCTGGATCATGGAGCACCCAAGAAGCTTTCACTCCACGCGTATCTATAGTCTTATTTTGCGTCAGTTGTTGCGCAGCTACAATTAGGCACAGCAACATAAAAATGACTAAAAGTGGTTTTATTTGTGTGTAGTAACGTTTCAATTCCACGATCCAACCTCTTTAACCTAAGGATAATACTGCTAACCCTTCACTAATACGCATTCACTCACCTACTCAGATTTGTATACTAAGTCATATTAAAAAAAGTCGCATTCACTAGCGCTAAAAAAGTCCTCTCAGATTATTATTGAGGCAGTGAGTTGGATTGAATGGCAGATTAAAAATGTGAGGCCTAAGCAAGGAAATAGGCCATGCACTTTTGGGTGTGGGTGCCCTAGCGATGTGTTTGTAAGTTGAAACAGTGGATTAATATTTAACTGGCTTTTGGTGGTCCTATCATGAAGCCATTTCCAGTGGCTGGGCATATCGAATCATGGCATCTTTTGAAGATAAGGAGGCTGACTTTTGTTCGACTATGCTTGCCAGGGTAATCTCGTCGTTGATACCAAAAAACATAAACCTAAGGCTTGTTACTATATTTCGTCCATCCATGTGCCTGCGCATATGGTCTATTTCTGCATTGGCCTTGACTATAAATCCATCAATAGTGAGCTCAATGTGCCTGATGGCTTTACCCACCTGTATATCATTAAAATTAGCTTGTGGAATAAATACCGAGGCTCCATCACTCGATAGGTAGGCAACTTCAACGTTTTGCCCCTTAATGGTCATATTAATTTTTCTATCCCGCTTCGCTGGCAAGCGAACCTCTTCATAATGCGTTTTAACGCTCAAATTTTCAGGAAGCTTGGCACTAAAACGCAAGCCTAAATCACTATTATTAGAGGCTGTAACCTCAATATCAAAATAGTGAATGAGCCCCTCATCGACGAATTCAATACGAAACTGATCGGCAGCCTCAACCTTAAATTTAAAACCTTGATTGCGCATGGCCTCTAGCACTAAGGTCACATTTTCACTGTTTGCTTTGGTGGTCGCTTGAGGCCTATATCTCACCTCACATACCTGAAAGTCTGCTACAGTTTGGTCAGAAGGATCTCCAAAACTGATGTAAAATACTGTTTTGCCCTGTTTAGCAGACAAAAAGAACTTATACAGCTCCTGAAAATCATTAATTTTGACTTTGTCTTTCAAAATACATCCTTTTATTCTTCAGATAAAATAGCGAGTTTAGTGACTTCTCAAAACTCTCTATTTTCTGCAAAAAGTCATGCCATGACACTTTTTAAGGGCATCATACAAACATAGGTATTAGTACTAATGTCGTTAGACTAACAAGCGTTCATTGAGTTTTCTTACAACAGGTGTCAGAAATAGGGTTTATTTACATATTAAGCAGCTCAAAACGTCTTTTTAGATTGAGCTCAACAACTATTTTGCAATACTTCTTCATTAACTAAGCTATGGAAATATTTTTAATCCAAAGGTTTTCGAATGTTAAAATATTTTATTATTTATATTGACGTTACCTAGTTCGTTATTTCAGTGGTGATCACTAGAAAGTAGGGTTTAACCCACTACAAGATTGTCATGCCCCAGGAAAAAACACCACGTGATTAAAATAACGACTCGTGAATGAGAAGTTAGCTAAGGGATGCATTTTCCTGTGGTATCTATTTTTTATTGGTCTTTTTAATTAGCCTTTTCGCTTCCAAATCATGGACGACAATTTATAGGAAGAATTGTTGATACAAATATATCGAACTTGGGTATGTCTGGTATAATTTCCAAGATGAGCTCTGGATAGAGTCGATTCAAACTAGGTAGAGTGTCGTTAAAGTGAGGATTCCATGAATATATTAATCAAAGACGCAGCAGCAATAAATAAGATGCGTATAGCTGGTCGCTTGGCTGCTGAAGTGTTGGAAATGATTCACCCGCATGTGCAAGCGGGAGTAACGACTAATCAGCTTAATCAAATTTGTCATGATTATATCGTGAATGTTCAAGAAGCGATTCCGGCACCATTAAATTATCACGGATTCCCAAAATCCATTTGCACCTCCGTTAACCAAGTAGTGTGTCATGGCATTCCCAATGACAAAGCCCTCAAGCAAGGTGATCTGGTTAACATTGACATTACCGTCATTAAAGATGGTTATCATGGCGATACCAGCCGCATGTTTGCCGTTGGCAATGTTGCGCCTCATGCTGAACGTTTGGTGACCATTACTCAAGAATGCATGTATAAGGGCATTGCTCTAGTCAAACCTGGCGCACACTTGGGTGACATTGGCCATGTCATTCAAGCACATGCTGAGGCGAACCATTATTCCATTGTGCAAGAGTACTGTGGCCATGGCATTGGCGTTGGTTTTCATGAAGATCCTCAGGTACTGCATTACGGCAAGCCCAATACCGGAGTTGAACTTAAAGAGGGAATGATTTTCACCATTGAACCCATGCTTAATGCAGGTAAGCGTCATGTCAAACTTAATAAACATGACGGCTGGACGGTGACGACTATGGACAAGCGTTTGTCTGCTCAGTTTGAACATACGATCCTAGTTACCGCTGACGGTTACGAGAATCTTACGATTCGTAAAGAAGAAATGGTCTAAGCATGGCTTTGGTTAGCAAGGAGCTACAACACCAACTCATCGATCACGATCATCTGCAGCAACAGCTTGCTGCACTCCCTTCATCGCAAGTATTAAAAGCCGCCTTACAAGCCGGTCAAAGCCAGCTCGATGATATTTTTCAAGAGCATAAAGAGAAGCGGATTAACGAGTTGATCCATGCTCGAGCTTGGCTTGTGGATCAAATTTTGCGCATAGCTTGGCAGCAATATTCTTGGCCCGAGGAAGCGGCATTAGTGGCTGTGGGTGGTTATGGTCGCCGTGAACTGCACCCTCAGTCTGATGTGGATTTACTCATTCTTTTAGGCAACGGTCTTGACGCCTCAAGTTGGCATAGATGTACGCAAGAATTTATTACTTTTATCTGGGATTTGGGTCTTCAAATTGGCTCCAGCGTCCGCACCCTCGAAGATTGTTGTGAACAAGCTAAAAATGACATTACCATCGCCACCAGCCTCATTGAGTCTCATACCATTATTGGTAAGGCTGAATTAAGAGAGCAGGCATTTGATTGGGTTATTTCTGAACAAGCTTGGGGAAATGAAGCCTTTTACAAAGCCCGCATTGAAAGCCAGCAGCAGCGCCATAGACGCACCAATGACACAGAATACAACCTAGAGCCCAATATCAAAAATTCGCCTGGAGGGTTGCGTGACATTCAAACTATTGGATGGATTGGCAAACGTCACTTTGGACTGAGCAATATGGCACAGCTTGCTGGACACAACTACCTTAACAAGTCAGAACTAGACACCCTCAGAAAAAGCACTGGCTACCTTTGGACCATTCGTTACGCACTGCACCTAATCGCTCAGCGTCCAGAGGAACGATTACTGTTTGACCACCAGCGCAAACTGGCAATTTTTTTTGGCTATGAAGATAACGAAGAGGAACTCGCTGTCGAGCAATTTATGCATCGTTACTATCGCACCGCCATGCACCTAGCCGAACTCAACCAAACACTTTTGCAACTTTTTGATCAAGGCATTCTCCATGCCCATGAAGACGATTTAGTAGTGTCAATAAATCGCCGCTTTGAACTCCGCAATGGTCGCTTACAAGCTTGCTACCCAAGCCTTTTTTTACGCCAACCTTTTGCTATGATGGAAGCTTTCGTTATTTTGGCACAACATCCTCAATGCCAAGCTATTGGGGCAGAGTGCAAACGTTTGATACAGGCCTATCGTCATTTAATCGATGACAAGTATCGCCGAGATATTCGGGTTAATAGTCTTTTTATGGAATTGCTTCGCTCACCTCATCACATGTCTCACACGTTATTAGAGATGCAGCGTCAAGGGGTGTTGGGGGATTACCTACCGGCTTTTAATAAGATCGTGGGGCGCATGCAACACGACATGTATCATATTTACACCGTTGATGCCCATTGCATGAAGGTTGTGAAGAAAATGCGTGAGCTATTACTACCAAAAGAACGAGAACGTTTTCCTGTAGCGAGTCGTTTAGTGCATCAACTTCCCAAGATTGAGCTGCTTTATATTGCGGGATTTTTTCATGATATCGGTAAAGGCAGCGGGCGAGATCATTCTGTTGTTGGGGCTGAGGAAGTGCAGCATTTTTGTAAACAACATCAATTGGGCAAGTGGGATACAGAATTGGTTAGCTGGTTAGTTCGCCATCACTTACTCATGTCTATGACTGCTCAAAAGCGAGACATTAGCAACCCCGATATCATCCATGAATTTGCCACCAAAATGGGCGACCAGTTACACCTTGATTACCTTTATGTCCTCACAGTAAGTGATATCAATGCGACCAACCCAGCCCTGTGGAATAATTGGCGTGCATCCTTATTGAGGCAACTTTATACCGCAACCAACCGAGTGCTGCGCTTAGGCCTAGATATTCCTGTAGATCACCAGGGGCTGATAGAACAGAGCCAAATTGACGCGCGCAAGCTATTGCAAACCCAGCGTTTTAACCCCGCCTCAGTCATGCGTTTATGGAAAAATCTGGGCGAAGATTATTTTATCCGTGAAAATGCTAAAACTATTGCTTGGCATACAAGGACCATACTCAACCATCAAATTGAAGGGCCTTTAGTTGCCATTAGTGAAACCTCTTATAGCGCCTTCGAGGGTGGCACCCAAATCTTTGTTTACACCCAAGATAAAGCTAATCTATTTGCTGCGCTGTGTGCCATTCTTGGCCAGCTTAACCTAGATATTCAAGATGCTCGCATTATTACCACTGAAGATGGTTACAGCATGGACACCTTTATCGTGTTGGATAGCCATGGCAACACCATTAATGAAACCCCCACCCTATTAACGCAACTGCAAGAACGACTCACCCAAGCCTTACTGCATCCCAAGGACTTCGCCTATATTGTGCAACAACGCCAGCCGAGGGCCCACAAGTTATTCAATCAGCCATCGAGCGTGAGTTTGAGCAACCCAGAGGGTCGCAGCTGGACACGTTTGGAATTATTCAGTGCCGATAGGCCGGGTCTCCTTGCCCAGGTGGGCTTAGTGTTTATGCGCTTAGGCATTAGCCTTCAAAAAGCAAAAATACAATCCATTGGCGGCCGTGTGGAAGACGTGTTTTTTATTACACTCAATAATGGCCAGCGCATTATTGATAAAAGTCTACTGACTAAACTTGAAAACGCTATTTGTTGTTCCTTGGATGAATAATACTCTCAGATTGAAGCCTTGAAAGAAAATAAGAGTACGATCAATGCATGGCATCCATAGCACTACCCCAGCCAAAGTTGAGTTGGGAACCAAGATCTAACTAAATGGTAACTTTAGCTTGTGCAAATGCGCTGGTTTTAGAAGCTTAAAAAGAGCCAATCATATTAAACGCGTTGGTCACTTGGTCATTAGCCTCGTCCTCTTTGCAAAACAGTAAAACGTCCAGCATCACAGATCCTAAGAGATCCTCTAGGGATATTAATGCACCATTTTCTAGCTCTGTTTGTATCAAGTCTTTGGCCAACCAAGCAATACCCATGCTGCCCAAAACCATTTCTTTGAGACTCGCAGAGAATGCCGACTCACACACCAATTCAACGCGATAGTCACGAAAAACGCGAGGCAAACACATCTGCGCTAAACACTCTGCAAGAAACCCTCCTTTAGGGTACATTAAAATGGGCAGTCTCATACCAGCTTTGATGGGTCCCATCTTAATGGCTAGTTCCCTAGAGACTACCGGCAGCAGGTAATCATTGCCTAGCTTGATTTTAGCGATCGAAGCCTGAGTAAAATTGATTGGTTGGTTACTATTTTGGTAACACAACAACAAACCGCCTTCCTTAAGGAATAAGTTTTGACAACCATTATTATTGGCAGGCATGACGCGAAAACTCGTTTTTGGTGATAGGGCATTGATATCACGAATGATTTGAGGAATCCGAGACACCGATAACGTATGTTGGGCGATGAAAGTAATTTTATTCTGGTTTTCATGGGCTTTGTTACGTAGAGCATAGAAACGATTAACCAAATCGCGCACGTCTGCTTCCATCGCAAGGCCAATAGGGCGGATATTGACTGGTTTTGTTGCCCTATTAACCAGTTCTACCCCAAGCCAGTCCTCTATCTGCTTAACCCTTCGCGAATAGGCTGGTTGGGTGACATGTCGCCGCTCGGCGGCACGAGTGATTGACTTTTCTTCAAGCAGGGCTAACAAGTCTTCAAGCCATTTGAGTTCCATCAGCTATGTTGCTCCTCTTAACATTCATTTTTTTAAGGTTATACTAAAGAAATAGCATTATTATTGCAAAATAAATTATGTAAACATGCCTTAAATTAATTATGGAATAACTCATGCATACTTCTAACTTTTCCCGACTACATTTTGCCCACCTACCCACTCCTTTAGAACCCATGCAGAATATTTCAAAGGCCCTCGGTGGACCTAACCTATGGATCAAGCGCGATGATTGCACCGGCCTGTCTTCAGGTGGCAATAAAACTCGCAAACTAGAATTCATCATGGCAGACGCTGTTGATGAAAAAGCAGATACTATTATTACCCAAGGCGCTACCCAATCAAATCACGCGCGGCAAACGTGTGCAATTGCAGCAAAGCTAGGGATGTCATGTCATATTTTACTGGAAAGTAGAACCGGGTTTGAAGACGATGCCTACAATTACAGTGGCAACGTTATGCTCAATCAGTTGCATGGTGCCACTATTTCAACACGTCCTGCCGGCACTGATATGAACGCAGCTATGGAAGAACTTGCACAGTCTCTGCGGGATGATGGTAAGCACCCGTACATTATTCCTGGGGGCGGTTCCAACGAAATTGGTGCCCTAGGATATGTCAATGCAGCCATAGAACTGACGACACAAGCCAATGATCGGTCATTAAAAATTGATCACTTAGTTCATGCTACGGGTAGTTCAGGCACTCAAGCAGGTTTGGTGTTAGGCATGGCAGGCATAAACAGCGGTATTCCTGTGTATGGTGTAGGAGTCCGCGCACCGAAAGCTAAACAAGAAGATATGGTTTATGACTTAGCTCAGCGTACGGCTGTTTATATGGGACTGAATCCGTCAGTGGTGGCTCGAGAACAGGTCGTAGCCAATAGTGATTACGTGGGCGAGGGCTACGGCCAGCCTACGAAATCCATGGTCGAAGCTGTCAAGATGTTGGCTCAATATGAGGGCATTTTATTGGATCCTGTCTATTCAGGTAAGGGTTTTGCTGGCCTCATTGATTTAATTCGCAAAGGCCACTTTAAACAAGGTGAAAATGTAGTGTTTTTGCATACTGGAGGCAGTGTTTCCTTGTCGGGATATCCTGATACTTTTGATTTACCTGGCTATATTTAAGCCCATAAGTAAAACATTGGGTTAATCATTAGTACCACCCATGGTGAATGAGGGTCTAGTTTGAACTGAGTTTGATTCATAAACCTGGTCGTTGGGTTATTTGAGTGCCAATGGTGCAGTTGCAGACGCAACTTAGCGATAATGCACCAAAGATGACCCAAACGATTTATTTTGATGAGCAGATTTACGCATAACCTAAGGCTTTATCTATGCTTTATTAATTGGCATGATAATCGCTTAGTAAGGTTACCTAATTTTAAATGCCTAAGAAATTGGATCAGGCGTTACCGTTGGAACGAGCACTATGGTTTTTAGTGTTGGTAAAATAAAAATAATCACAGCTACTAAAGCTAGCACAAGTGATTAAAATACATACTTGGAGAAATCAATGAAAAAAATATTTGTTAACAGTTTATGCGCTCTTGGTTTGACACTAGGCAGTGGTGCCAGTGTAGCCAGTGAAAGTGTCAATATTGGCGCTCCTTCTTGGACGGGTGCACAAGCCATTGCAGCCCTGCTGCAAGCGGTCGTTGTTGAGCGCATTGGTGGTGAGGCAAACCTCGTACCCGGTAATAATGCCACCATTTTTCAGGGTATGGACCAAGGTAAGGGAGACATTGATGTGCATCCTGACGTTTGGTTACCCAACCAACAAAGTTTTACCAAAAAATATGTTGATGGTGCTGGCACCGTGCAATTAAGCAAAAACTTCTATGAAGGCAATCAAGGCTTTTGTGTACCAGAGCAGTTTGGTAAGGCCAATAACATTACCGACATCGCTGACCTTGGACGTCCTGATGTTGCAATGAAGATGGACAGCGATGGCAACGGCAAAGGTGAAATGTGGATTGGGGCCCCAGGCTGGGCTTCAGCTAATGTAAACGAAGTAAAGGTAAGGGATTACGATTTACTTCCCTTTATTGAACCTATTCGTGCTGAAGAAAGTGTGAAGACCGCTCGAGTCAAGGATGCAATTGCTAAGAATGAAGGTTATGCCTTTTATTGCTATAAGCCGCACGCTATTTGGTTTATGTTTGATGTGGCGATGCTGACAGAGCCGACTTATGATGCTGCAAATTATAAAATGGTTCAGCCTTCTGATTCACCAGATTGGTATAAAGAATCAAAAGTTGCGACAAAAGACGCCCTTAAAAATGTTCAGATCGCTTGGTCTAAATCTTTACAAGGCCGCTCACCTGCTATTGTAGAGTTCTTTGAACGCTTCTCTTTAACCGCAGATGATGTCAGTGGCTTTGCCTATGAAATTTCAGGCAAAGGGCGCGATGCATCCGAGGTTGCTAGTGAATGGATTGCTAATAACCCAGAGCGTGTGGATGCCTGGTTAGGAATGTAATATTTAGGGATAAGTACCTTTGCGGGTATGGGTCTATGACCGATACCCGCTTTATTTTTATAATTTGCTTTTATCAAGCCGCTAACAGGTCTCTTGTATGCCGTCCCAGCCTATTGAATCACCCGATGATATTGTTATAGAAATTTCCAATGTATGGAAAATCTTTGGCGACCAAGCAGACGAAGCTTTAATAGCGATCAAGGAAGAAGGTCTCAGCAAATCACAAGTACACGATACTTACAATGCCGTAGTGGGCGTTGCTGACGTCAGCCTAAGTGTTAAGAGAGGTGAAATTTTTTGTGTCATGGGGTTGTCTGGCAGCGGTAAATCAACCCTTGTGCGTCACCTCAATCGGTTACTTGAGCCAACTGATGGGAAGATCCTTATTAATGGTACCGACGTAATGGCTCTTAATCCACAAGAATTGCAGAAATTCCGTAACTTAAAAATAGGAATGGTTTTCCAGAATTTTGCATTGTTACCCCATCGTTCAGTGCTGGACAATGTAGCAATGCCCCTAGAAATTCGTTCAATGAACAAAAATGAACGAACCCGATTGGCCTCAAAAATGCTCAAAACAGTAGAGTTGGATGCATGGGGAAATAAGTTTGCTCACGAACTGTCTGGCGGTATGCAGCAGCGTGTTGGTCTTGCCAGAGCGTTGGCTGCTGATCCAGAAGTGTTGCTGATGGACGAGCCTTTTAGTGCTCTAGATCCTTTAATTCGACGCCAATTGCAGGATGAGTTTATCAAGCTGTCCGCAGTGATGAAGAAGACGACATTGTTCATCACTCACGACCTTGACGAAGCCGTGCGTATAGGTGATCGTATTGCCATTATGCGTGACGGCAGAATCATTCAGATTGGCACCGCTGAAGATATCGTCATGAATCCAGCTGACGATTATGTGGCTGATTTTGTGGCAGGTATATCTAGACTAAAAATTGTTCGTGCCCATGCAGTAATGCAACCTATGGCCGACTATCAGACCACGCATGGCAAACCATCGGACGACGCTCCACGGGTCCAAGAAAGTGAGACATTAAGTCACTTAATTCAACTGTCTATTAATGTAGATCTGCCCATTGTGGTGCAGGAAAAAGGAATTGATGTGGGTGTTGTTACTCGTCGCGATATACTGCAGGTGATTGTAGAGGGCGCAGAAACATCATGAATAACTTAACCACCGAAACCATGGATAATCATAGACCTAGCCAGAACGACGATTCAAAAATTTTGCGTAAACAACAGGTTGCTGAATTTGTCAGAACCAATGCAGACTATTATGATCAACAGTTCACCCGTATTGGTAATGATTCCCGCTTTGTCTGGACCTGCAATATATGGGCCGGCATTATTGGTCCTATCTGGTTTGCGGCTCGTGGCATGTGGAATTGGGGACTTATATTTTTAATTGTTGAAACCTTTGCCTTAGTGCAGATTGTACGTGGCCTTTTTGGCGATCTTGCGACCGAGGCATGGAGCAGGATTGCTAACATAGAAGGCACTCTTGAATTAAGACGCCAACAACTTGCATCTGCCATCGAAAATAATACCGATAAGATAGATGTCTACCGGCGTACGGTTGAGTCCCTAGAGAATGCTATTGGTGGCATTCGCCTAGAGGCGGAGCAACTTGAAGGCACTGGCTTGGTGATCACTCTTGGCGGTATTACCATCTTAATTGGGATCAAAATCGTACAAACAGTGACGGCCAATACCTTATTTGAAAAGCGTTTCTCAGATTGGCTACTTGATGCGAATATTGTCTCAGGTATGCCCACTAAACATATATTTTTAGCCACTGGCTTCATGCTGCTCATCATAGGAGCCACAGTCACTCACTACAGTTTTCCGGGTCTATATCCTTGGCTTATCGAATTCCCCACAGAACATGGCATCAGATTAGCTAGTATTGATTGGGTAGAAAATTTATTCGCTTTCGCAGTCATTAATGGTGAAGCCTTTTTTGACTCTATTACCTATGGCATTCGGCTTATGCTGGAAGGCTTAGAAATGATTTTTGTGCAAACTCCTTGGATGGTGATCGCAAGTTTCATCATCCTCCTAACTTGGCTTTCTGCGGGTTTGCGCCCTGCTGTCTATTCAGGTGCTTTTTTACTCTATATTGGGCTCTTGGGCTTTTGGGAAAAGTCTATGACCACATTGGCTTTACTCGGAACAGCCGCATGTTTATCGATTTTAATCGGTATTCCCCTGGGCTTGTACTGTGCCCGCAGAGTCAAGTTTTATGCATTTATTCGGCCCATTATGGATTTCATGCAAACCATGCCAGCATTTGTATTTATGATCCCAGTGATCGCTTTTTTTGGCACTGGCAAAGCTGCCGCTGTGGTTACAACGATGATCTTCGGTGGCACACCCGTTGTCCGTTTGACAGTACTTGGCTTAAGGGGTGTGCCTGAGCATGTGCGTGAGGCGGCGATTTCATTTGGTGCCAGTAAATGGTACCTGCTCACCCGTGTAGACCTGCCTCTAGCGAGCCCCTCTATTCGTGCAGGCGTCAATCAAACGATCATGCTCAGTTTAGCAATGGTGGTGGTTGCCTCCTTGATTGGCGCTAAAGGCCTCGGAGAAGATGTGCTTGAGGCCCTTCAGTATGCCAATGTCGGCCAAGGTATTCTGGCTGGCTTTGCTATCCTTTTTTGCGCCATGATGCTCGATAGAATAGTGCAAGGTGAAAGAAAGTAACCCACGCTGATGATGGGTGTTAGCGTACAGACTCGAGAATGAAAGATTAATGAAGAAACATTTGGTTTTAGTCCATGGTTATTTGGGTGGCAGTGCTCAGTGGGCACAGCAGGTCACCTTGTTATCTCAGTACTTTAATCTTGTCACCGTAGACTTGCCTGGATTTGGACTCAACCAAACCATGAAATCGCCCCAATCTATCAGGGGCTATGCTGAATATGTATTTGGCCAACTTGATCAGTTAGGGATCGAATACTTTCATTTGTTGGGACACTCCATGGGCGGCATGATTGTGCAAGAAATGGCAGCTATGGCGCCTTCTAGAATTGATCATTTAATTTTATATGGGACTGGCCCAGTAGGTATGCTGCCCAATCGGTTTGAAACTATTCAAGAATCTAAGCGACGGGTCACAGCCGATGGGGCAAAAGCCACAGGGTGTCGTATCGCAGCCACTTGGTTTATTAAAGGCGAGCAGGCAGCACAATATCATGTGTGTGCAGTCCTTGCAGAAAAAGCCTCACTGCAGGCATCTTTGGCAGGGCTTAATGCCATGGAGCCTTGGTCAGGTGAGTCATATCTGACGCAAATTAAGTCACCCACGTTAGTTATTTGGGGTGATGGTGATCGGACCTACCAGTGGAGTCAGCCAGAGCAACTATGGCGTAATATTGCCGCCGCTCAGTTAGCTGTGCTGCCCGGTTGTGCCCATGCGGCTCACCTAGAAAAACCACACTTGTTTAATCAATTACTCATGGACTTTTTCCAACTTGACTGCAACCCCAAAATTTAATCATGAACATGATTAATGAACTTGCAGCCCAACCATGTTTTAGAGCTTAAAGCTTTGTCCTCAATTAGTTCAGGATAACTGAAGATAAATCAGATCAAGTCACGCAAATATAAATCAGTTGATTGAAATTATTTTAGCGCCCCTAAATAGCTAATCAAAGCAAGTTTCTGGTATTATTTAGGCGGCACTTCTTTAGTCCATCTACAGCCCCTCCCATCGGCGTCTCAACTTTTTTTGGAAACCCCTTTGACTCATATACAAATGCACGGCATCAGTAATTGCGACAGTATTAAAAAAGCGAAACAATGGCTCAAGGCTGCAGGCATTGAATTTAGTTTCCGAGATTACAAGAAACACCCCCCAAGTGTTCTCGAACTTCAGACTTGGTCGCACCAAGTAGGTTGGGAACTCCTGCTTAATAAACGGGGCACCACCTGGCGTAAACTATCTGCAGCGCAGCAGGACGCAGTAAGCGAGTCAAATATTTGCGAACTTTTGGCCCAAAACCCTAGCATGATTAAACGACCCTTGCTAACCCTGCAAACCGTCCCGCAAAACCAAGATGAAATAACTTTGCAAGCCTTTTGCGGTTTTAAGCCTGAACAATATGCCATCATTTTTAAACGATAGTTTTTAACGGCAACTTTTATTCTATAATATTGAACGACTGAGTTTGTACACAACATTTATCGGAGATTCCTATGAGCCATTTCAGTTTTGCCTTTGGCATTGGTAGCCAATCTAGTCAGGGAGAATGGCTAGAGGTTTTCTATCCACAGCCTATTTTAAATCCTAGTGTTGAATTAGTGACCGTGCTCACTGATGTTCTGGGTAGTCAAATAGCGACGGGTAACCATGCCTTATCAATCGATGCAAAACAGGCTAGCGCGTTGGCAAAGGCATGCACTGATGCTGGAGAATTAGATCAAGCTAAGTGGTTAACGCAGGCAGCTAATGCGGGCCAACCAATGGTCATTTCATTGCTAGAAACAGACTCTGGTCCACAAACCACCCCTGAGGTCTATCTTAAACTTCAACTGCTCTCTGCAGGCCTTAAGCAGCCTAATTCTATGGATCTAAATGGTATTTTTGGGCTCTTGCCTAATGTAGCTTGGACTAATGAAGGTGCTATTGCTATTGAAGATTTAACTCAACGCCAGATGGACGCTCGTTTACGGGGTGAATTGCTACACGTTAACGCCGTTGATAAATTCCCCCGCATGGCTGATTACGCTGTGCCCAAAGGGATTCGCATTGGTGACGCCTCTCGGGTGCGTTTAGGAGCCCATGTGGCTGAAGGCACCACAGTAATGCATGAAGGCTTTATTAATTTTAACGCCGGCACCCTAGGCCACGGTATGATTGAGGGACGTATATCAGCAGGTGTAACCGTAGGTCATAACAGTGACTTGGGTGGTGGCTGCTCTACTATGGGAACTCTATCTGGAGGAGGTAAAATCGTCAATTCGGTCGGCCAAGATAGTCTGATTGGCGCTAATGCGGGTATGGGCATTCCCATTGGTGATCGCTGCATTATCGAAGCAGGCCTTTACATTACCGGAGGTTCAAAAGTGGCCTTATTAGACGCACGTAATGAGTTAGTGGACACCGTTAAAGCGGCAACACTAGCTGGCAAACCTGACCTTTTATTCCGCCGCAATTCACTCAATGGTCGCATTGAAGTCAAGCCTAATGGTACGGCAGTGGAACTCAATTCTGATCTACACAGTAACAACTAAAGTGACTCAAATTATGTCTCAGTCCCCTACCATCGCTTTAACCCAAGATCTGATGGGCCGTGCCTCAGTAACGCCCGAGGATAAGGGTTGTCAAGAATTGATGATTACTCGCCTTGAAGCTATAGGTTTTAATATTGAGCGCATGCGCTTTGGCGAGGTAGACAATTTTTGGGCCCGCCGTGGCACAGAAAAGCCAGTCTTGGCCTTTGCTGGGCATACCGACGTAGTGCCTAGTGGCCCAGTAGAGCAATGGCATACACCCCCATTTCAGCCAACGCTGAAGGATGGCTTTTTATACGGCCGGGGGGCGGCTGATATGAAAGGTAGTTTAGCCTCCTGGGTGATTGCTCTGGAGCAATTTATCGCCGCTCACCCAGATCACCAAGGTAGTTTGGCCTTGCTGATAACCAGCGATGAAGAAGGCCCCTTTGTTGATGGTACCACCCGAGTGATCGATGCCCTAGAAACACGTAATGAAAAAATAGACTGGTGTATTGTGGGCGAACCTTCGTCCACCACTTCTTTGGGTGACGTCATTAAGAACGGTCGACGGGGTTCTTTAACAGCGTCTATTACTGCCAAAGGTATCCAAGGCCATGTAGCCTACCCTCACTTAGTGGACAATCCTATCCATAAAATTGCACCCGCATTGGCCGAACTCGCAGCAACCAAGTGGGATGATGGTAATGCATTTTTTCCGCCCACCAGCTTTCAGATTGCTAATATTAATGGAGGCACGGGTGCGTCTAATGTCGTGCCTGGCCATGTAGAAGTCATGTGCAATTTTCGTTATTCTACAGAACTGACTGCAGCTGACCTGACGACTAAACTTGAAGCTATTTTGCATCAACATGGTGTGACTTACGATATTCTATGGACTTATAACGGCCTGCCCTTCCTAACAAAATCAGGCGCTTTGGTGGATGCTTGCCGCCATGCTATCAAAGCCATCACTGGCACTGAAACCCAATTGTCCACTGCAGGTGGCACCTCTGATGGCCGGTTTATTGCCCCAACAGGTGCTCAGGTAGTTGAACTTGGGCCTTGCAACGGCACCATTCATAAACTCAATGAATGTGTCAAAGTGGCAGATTTAGAACAGCTTACGCAAGTCTACTTTGAGATTCTTACGCGCCTCATGGTGAAAGGTTCATGAGTAACATGCCCTCTGATATTGAAATTTACATTAAGTCAGTTAGTCCAGAGGCGATCAAAACTTGGTTACAAACCTGCACGTCTAGCCTTAAAATTAAGGATTTTACTCCTAAGCGTCAGTCATACTGGGCGACTTTTAGAGACCAACCCCCAGCATTCGAAATTCTGGTGCTCAACAAGGTTAATGCTAACTTTAGTAGTGTTTGGTTTAATACCAAAATCACTCCCTGGGCCGATGACAAAGACTGTGCCCAACAAGCCTTTCAGCACTTTCAGTCGACTGTGCGTTGTGTTACTTCTGGTTGGCAGGAGGGTGATGCCCCAGATCAATGGTTAAATATTGACACCGACGGTGAAAACACTATTGACTGGTTTTAGCCGATAGGTGGTTGGCTCATCATACTTTGCCCATTGCCGTACCAAACACTAATGCGATGGCCCTGCTAGCTGTTCAAACACAGAGGCAGATAAACTTTGGATCTTGAGCGAATGCCACCTAATGCTCTGCGATTTCTGGCGTAAAATCCACAATTGAATGCTCTTCAAGCATCCAGGGTGACGAGCAGGTGACATTTAGTTTTACAAAGACTATGGATCGCTATGGTCTTAATCACCTCAATAAAGAAAGAGTCAATAAAGGCTTTGTATATTACTGCGTTTTATGCAAAAGTCAGCGTTTATTCTTTGGATCTTAATTATGCTCAGCCCTCAACAACTTCAAGAATTTGACCAACAAGGTTACCTTATTATTCCTGAGTTTATATCGCCAATCCAGCGTCAGGGGCTAATGCAACGAGCCGAAGAGCTTATTGAAGCGTTTGAACCACCCCCAGTCCGGTCCATTTTTAAAACCGATGAACAAGAACGAACCAGTGACGATTACTTTTTAGCATCCGGCAGTAACGTTAGCTTTTTCTTTGAAGAGAAGGCCATTGACAGTGAAGGCCATTTTACCGTGCCTAAACAACAATCTATTAATAAAATAGGCCATGCCCAACACCGACTAGACCCGGTATATAAAGGCATTGTAAACGAGCTGGATTTTACTTCCTTGGGTCGTGATCTTGGTATAGAAAAGCCTGAGGCAGTGCAATCTATGCACATTTTTAAGCAACCTAGCATTGGCGGTGAAGTAGGCCTCCACCAGGATTCAACCTTTCTCTATACTGAGCCTAAAAGTTGTATTGGATTTTGGCTCGCCTTAGAAGATGCGACAGCCAGCAATGGTTGTTTACAGGCCCTTAAGGGTGGTCACAAAATTACGCTAAAACAACGTTTTAAGTTATCAAAAAAGGGAGGCACAGAATTTGAAATATTAGATGATGAACCTTGGCCTTTAACACCGTTGGAGTTACTAGAAGTTCCCGCAGGCACCCTCATTATTTTACACGGGCAACTGCCCCATTATAGCGCTGCCAACACCTCTGAAAAATCACGCCAAGCTTTTACCCTGCATTTGGTAGATGCCATTTGTAATTATCCCACCAATAATTGGCTACAGCCCATGACAGCCCTATAAAGTCACTACCCGCAAGGCCAAACCTAGCAATATGACTCCACTGATCTTGTCGATAATGGCCGATTTAGACTGCAACTTTTCAAGTACCGTGGAGTGCGACAAGGCCAGTGCCACAATAATATACCAACCAGCATCAATGATCGCAGCGGTACCCGTCATCACTAGTTTGTCCGCTAAAACTAACTCGGCAGAAACAAACTGAGAGAACAACGCGATAAAGAAAAAGGCTAATTTTGGGTTCAATAAAGACACCATTAATCCGTCTCTAGCTGCTTCGCCAAGAGGTGCAATCAAAGGTTCGATATGCATCGGACCCGCACCCTTTGAGCGCAAAGCCTTAATGCCCATCCACATCAAATAGGCCGCCCCCGCATAGGTCAATAACTGATACACCAAAGGCCATTCAACCACTAACAGGGCCAGTCCCCAAACGGTAAGCAACGCCCATAAGGCAACTCCTGCTGCGTGACTCACTGCTGTCGCTATGCCATGGGCGCGGCCGTTACTAATCGTGTGCCTCAGCACAACGGCTAAGCTGGGCCCAGGGGACATTGCCCCTAAGCAGCAAATTGCAACCAGGGAAAACCATGTCGTCAGTGTCATTCTTTTCCTCTACCGTTTGCCATATCAAATATTCACGTGATGCCATACTTAGCACTAGTCTTGGGCGGTTTGACGATGCTAGTAGGCTTTAATACAAGGCACAAATTATAGCGTAAATACCTAATTTAGTGAATTTTCGAGCAAGCAACGGGTTTGTTTATGATTGATGCAAAAATAGTCAAAATAAAATAACTAAAACAGACTCAATAACCACAACAACTTGCAACGTGCATGCTCGGGTAATAACCATCATCAAATTCATCAAAACTTCTGATTAAGTAACGTTCATTCTATTGAATAAACTTTACCTTTTTACAATTTTTTGCAACCAAACTAACAAATCTTTAATCACCTGCTGCTTATTCAACTCATTCAGCATCTCATGTCGACCATTGGGATATAAGCAACAATCAACCTGTTTGGAGCCTGCCCGTTGTAGGGCTTTTTGCAGAGCAATCACTCCTCTACCTTGTTTTCCAACAGGGTCTTTATCACCTGAAAAAAGGTATATGGGTAAATTATTATTGATTTTAGACATAGATTCTGGCTCAGACAATTCAGCCAGACCGAGCAGAAAGTCATACCAAAACTGATTACTAATACCATGACCCGCTAGGGGGTCTGCGATGTAAGTATCCACCGCTACTGAGTCTGAACTGATCCAATCTTTCGGTGTGCGAAGGGGCTTAAAGTTGTTATTAAAACTGCCAAAAGATAACTGGTCTAATAGCCGGCTTTGAGCTAATGGTCCCCGACGCCACCTCTCAAATGAGGCGATTACAGAGCCTATTCTAAATAACCAAGGTGGACTATAGTTAGACCCCGAAAGCACTAAACCTTGAAGTTGATTAGCTAATTTTTTAGCATATCTTTGGGCCACTCGAGTGGCCAAAAAAGACCCCATACTGTGTCCTAAGATAGTGAGTGGTTGACTCCATTGCTGTTGCAAATGAGTAATGATCTCTGCCTGATCTACCACCACTTTATTCCAACCATTTTGGTTGGCTAAGTGACCTAAGGTATTAACACCCTTGCCAGTATACCCATGACCTCGATGATCGCCAGCACTGACATTGAACCCCTCACTATTAAGGACTTTAGCTAAACCATCATAGCGCCCCCCATGCTCACTCATGCCATGCATAATATGCACCCAGCCTGTGGCATTTTTAGTGGGCCACAGGTGCACATAGAGTGTGACCCCATCCTCCAAGGAATCAAGTTGTAAGATGTGATATTTGGTGTTTGACATGAAAGAAACCTAATAACGAACTAACCATAATTCCCCATTAGAAAGCATGTCTCACTAAGGTGCAAATAAACGTTCATTAGCTCACATTAAAGTTAAACGCAAATAATTCGCGACTCCAGCAACCTGCACGGGTGAGTTCTAGGGCTAAGAGCTCATCTTCATAACCTAGTTGAGCTAACACCTGAGCGTTTAACTCATCCGTAAGGGAAATTTTCGTTGTTGCTAATCGTTGCTTAAAGTCGTCACTCTTAAAGGTAAACTGCTGAGCTTCTTGGTCGTAACAACAGGCGAGGTGTTTACACGGCCGCAAAACTTGGAGCTCATCTTCTTGGGCGGCACCACATACAGGGCAACATAATCCTGCCACCGATGCAGCTTGGTAAACTGAGGCACAGGATACACGGTGTGTTATTAGAGCATTGGATAAGTTCACAAGGCTGATTTCCATGAATTAATTTCGACAATGTGACTATGATACAAGCCTTTCACGGCTTTCTGGGTGAATCTTTTGACCTGAACATGAATCAAAATAATACAGCCTGCTGAATTGCACGAAAAGCATTGTGGCGTCATAATAACGTTAGTTTTAAAGGTTAATGGAATAATTAAGGAAAAGTGAAGATGAAAAAATTAAGTTCAGTGGCAACAGTAGCTGCCACGGCAATTTTGTTATCCATACCTGTCACAAGCATGGCGACAGGTAATCAAGCCACTGCTGGTTTGACTAAAAATAGTGGAAAAGTCTACGTCAATAGTACCCTTTATTCCCTCAGTGGAACAAAAGCGAAAATTAGCGCAGACATTGCTTTAAGTGAAAAATTAGGCTTCATGCTGAGTTCCAGCAGTGCCTCGCCCAGTAGCGCTGATAACTCCATTAGCTTCATGGACCTTGGCGTGCGTTATCGGTTGGGGGAAAATACATCCACCTATTTTAGTGGCAACAGAGCAAAGGTAGGGACTAATAGCGAAACTTTAATGATGCTGGGTGCAATGCACCACATCAGTGTAGGCGAGTCCTCGAGTTTAGCACTCAAACTAGGCACTAGCACCTCTAACCTATTTGATGATTTAGAAACTGGATTTGATTTAAATATAGGTTTCATGGATGCTTTGATACTAAATATTGGCTACAGATCTAAGGTGACAACTTTGGCCAAAACTAGCACTAAGGCGACGTCCTCTAGCTTTAACGTAAGCATTGGCTCAAAATTTTAAGCGCCTCCTTACAATAAAGACTGATCAAAGAACTCAATCATCCGACGCCTGAACTCGTCGGGTCTTTTCGTATCAAAGGCAGTGTGGCCAAGGGTTTCTTCAAACCAAAGGGTTCTTTCGCCACAAGCACTATCATAAAGCCATTGGCCACTCTCCGCCGAAATAACGATGTCTTGACCACCTTGCATTATAAACAAAGGCGTATTACACAAACTCGCAGCGCCCTTGGTGGCATTGACCTGTTCAACATCAACTCCGAGTATCAATTCTGCCCAAAATGAAATCATGGGGGCAAAAGGAAAGGCAGGTAGGCCAGTGAAATATTCCACTGAAACATTAATGGTATCCTGCAAGGAAGAAAATGCACTGACTGCAACAACAGCGGCAATGTCTTGATTAAAAGCGGCATAGTTAATAACTATGGATCCACCCAAAGAGTTACCCAATAAACCAACTCGATTTTTTATAGCACCTCTTTGATGTATTAAATAATGATACCAAGCGTGTAAATCGTCTATTTCTTTGATACCAAAAGTGATTTTATCCCCATCATTAAAATCATGAGCACGTATGCTCGTGATCAAGATACCATAGCCTGCATCCTGCAATATTTTCGCTTCCTCGAACATCTCACTTCGGTTATTTTTGAAGCCATGTTGTAACATTACGAAGGCGCCATTGCGGCTGCCTGAAAAATAACCATGCAGCTTTTGCTTGTCCGAATTAATTAACTCGACTTCTATGACTTGCAAATCGAAATCTTGTGGTGCAGATTTGAAAAGGCTTCGAGAAGGCAAAGGGTGATGCACTAAATGTTCCGCTTGTTGGTATGTCACCCACAAAAATATACTTCCCAAGATTAAGAGTATTAGTCCCAAGACCCAACCAAATATGCGTACCATAGTGAGTCCTAGCTGCACTCTGAATGACAAAAACAATGGATTAAGTGGTCATTAACCATGCCAATAGCTTGCATGTAAGCATACATGCCAATCGGTCCAACAAACTTAAACCCGCGTCGCTTTAAATCTTTGGCAATCCGCTTAGAAAGCTCGGTTTGGGCTGGCACATCAGCGTCTTTGCTATAGTGATTAACTATTTTAACGCCTCCAACGAAATCCCAAATATAAGCGTCAAAGCTGCCAAATGCTTCTTGTACCGCAATAAACTTTGCAGCATTGTTGACGACGCTTAGGACTTTCAAACGGTTCCTAATGATGCCCTTGTCTAACAAGGCAGTGGTAATATCAGCCTCAGTAAATGCAGCCAACTTGTTCATGTCATATTGACAGAAGACTCGCTTATAGTGGTGCCGCCGTTTAAGTATGGTGAGCCAAGACAGTCCAGCTTGGGCGCCTTCTAACACCAACTGTTCAAATAATCGCGTATCATCATGCACAGCATGACCCCATTCTTGATCGTGATAGGCGAGATATAGTGCATCTTTTGTCGGCCAGCCACAGCGCTTTTTATTATTTTCTTGCATGTATTTTCCATCATTATGGCTAAGTTTTTAGTTGCCCATAGGGGTAACTCTGAGCTGAGATTAAAGTAAAGTGCCTCAATTTCAGGCTGAAAACCAGTCAATTCTTGTTCCAGTATGAGATCAGACAAGATCAACTTGCAAAGCCGCATACTTAAACTCAAATAATACTTTTGATCAACTCACTTGAACTCGCAGTAACCTTTACTTGTGCTATCATAATAAGTGCTTTTGACTCAACGATTTAAACCATGGTTGAGTAATTTAATTTAATTTTTAACACCCTTCGGGTTTCAAGTTTATGAGTAACAGACGCTTTACCTCCCATAACCATCCTAATGCTAGCTTAGTAAAGCGCTTGCTGGCCATGATGTATGATAGTTTGCTAGTCATCGCTGTCTGGATGACGATAAGCTATGTATTTCTTTTCTTTAATGATGGAGAAGCCGTCACTGGTCCAATCTATGAGAGCACTGTGTTTCTTGTGACTTTCTTGTTTTTTGCTTTATTTTGGACCCAATCTGGGCAGACGCTCGGTATGATCGCTTGGCGCTTGAGGGTAGAATCAGATCAAGGCCAGCCTCTGAGTGCTAAACAAGCGCTATTACGTTTTATGGCTGCTATATTTTCCGCCGCTGCTCTTGGCATGGGCTATTGGTGGATCATGTTCGATAACAACAAATTAAGCTGGCACGATCACTGGTCTAACAGCCGCATTGTTCAACTGCCTAAAAATGAAGTTTAGCCCGCTTTACGAAGCAGCCATAAGCCGCTAATAAAACACACTAAAATAGGTAACAAGTAGGCGAGCAAGGGAGTAAACCCAAAAACACTGCTGGCGGGTCCTAAAACGGCTTGAGCGTAGTTAAACGCTAAACCAACCAATACGCCCACTAACACTCTTTGACCTAGGGTCACGGTTCGAGTAGAGCCAAAGACGAAGGAGATAGCCACAAAAACTAGGGATAAAGTACCCAAAGGTTGCAAGGATTTTTTCCAATAAGCTAATTCATAAGGTGCTGCTTCTAACCCACTTTGATCTAAATATTGGCTGTATTCCACTAAATCACCAATTGCTAAGTGCTGTGGGTCCATGCTTAAGATGGACAGCAGGTGAGGTTTTAAAGAGACTGACCAAGGTGCAGTGGACTGACCTTTTTGAAGCACATTCTGTCCTTCAACAGATACTTCTTGTAAGTCATGTAAAGTCCACTGCTGATTAGCAAATATACCTTTCTCTGCAACCACAGTTTGTTGCCAATTATGATTTTTGAAACGGTGCTTTGCAACACCTTGCAAGACCCCATCAGAGCGCACAGATTGAACGAAAATATAATCATTATTTTCTCGCAACCAAAACCCATTGGTTGAGGCCACGCCTTTGTACTGTGATTGCTCAATTTCAGCCATTCTCTGACTGACTGGAGCCACCAGTTCACCCAATAAAGCCGCTGCCACAATAAACATAGACACTGCTTTAGTCACAGACCAAACAATGCGCCAAACAGAAATACCAGAAGCTCGCATTACCGTCAGTTCGCTGTTGTTAGCTAATGCTCCTAGCCCGACCAAACACCCCACTAACACCGTTAGTGGCATGAATTCATAAATCCTTCGAGGCACAGTTAATATAATATACGTTAATACTTGCTTAAAGCTGGCGCCATTCTCTAATGCATCTAGTTCACTGCCCAAAGCAGTCATGAGATCTAAGCCAAGAATAACTAGCAGAACGATGGCGACAGAAGCCCAGATGTGGCGGGCAATATGCAGATCAAGCAGGCGCATTAATACTACCTCTTTTAGACCATTGCCTAAACCAATGTGGTGCAAATAATAAAATCAAACCCAATAAAAGAAAAAAGCCATGCAGTAGCCATATTTTTAGGTCCGCATTAGCGATTGCTTTAGTCATTTCGTCACGCAAACTTGTTAACGCAGATAGATAAACTAAATACAGTAAAATGCCCGGCAGCAGTCTAACAAAACGTCCTTTGCGAGGATTAACTTGGCCTAATGCAATGGCGATAAAGCTCACGATAATCGTCATCAAAGGTAAGGAAATACGCCAGTAAAGCTGAGCCCTGTGATCGGCGTTTTCTGAACCAATAAGCATCAGCGTAGGCAAGGTAAATCCTCGGGTGATGTTAATTTCTAATTCTTCGTTATACAAACGCACAGCCAGTTCTTCAAACTGGGTGACGGTATAGTCTAACTGTCCTGGTTCACCATTTGTTCTTGAGCCTTGCTTAAGCAACAAGTACCGCTCTTGATAGGTTTCATCAAATATTTGTCGAGCTGAAGTGGCCTTGATTAACGCAGGTGATGCCGTTGCTGTGGGACGATTAAAAACAAAGACGTTGAGGAGTTGCTGACGGTCATCACTCATCGTTTCAGCATAAATAACTTGTCGCTCAATATTACCCTGAAAACGACCTGCCACAATGCTGTCAAACTCCGTGGTATGAGATTGTTGATACAGAATTTCTTCCACGTTACGAGAAGTCTCTGGTGCTAGCCAAAGGCTCAAAGTCGCAACCAGCACAGCTAATATAGATAACGGTACAAGCACCATTTGCACGAGTTGCCACTGGCTCACACCGTTGGCAAACATCACCGTCAATTCGTTGTCGACACTCAACTTACCCAGGGTCAGTAGCACCCCTAAAAAGCCACCTAAGGGCAATAATGTACTTAAGTATGCAGGCAACAAGTTAGCGATAATAATTAATACCGCTTGAGCATCGAGTTCGCCAGTCACCGCTTTACTGAGATAATAAGCAAAGCGGCTACTGGATATAATAAGCAGCAACACCATGCTCACAGCCAACGCACTGATTAGCACTTCTTTGTTGATATAACGGGTAATTAAGGACAAATGACTGGCTTCTTCACAGGGTAATAGCTACCTAAGGTTAACGATGGGCATCAGTGTATCAGATTTTTTGCAAAACAAAGATTTAAGCCACATTATCCCCAAACTTTCCTAGAGACATCAATCGTTTTGGCGTAAAATTTGATCATGCCTTGAGTTATACAGGGGCACTGACTTGTTAAATTGTCTTGGAGACACCATGAATTTTTCTTTACAACAGAATGCGACTGAACTTAGTGCTGGGTCGAGTGTGATTTTACCCTTAGCCAAGGCAGCAGAAGGTCATGATGATCTGACAACCCCTTGCCTTAAGGCTGCTGACGAATTACTCAATGGTGCCATCACCCATGCTATTGCCAGCGGTGACTTATCTGGTAAATTTAAGAGTAGTCAATTGTTCCTTAACGCTGGCTCAGGTCCAGACCGTATTTTAGTCATCGGCACCGGTGTTGCCGATCAACTCAGTGGGCGCAAATACTGTCAATTAGTTCAATCTGCATGGTCACAAATTAGCTCGAACCCTGGTCCTTCTGTGCTCAACCAATTGACCACAATACCAACAAAAAATCTAGACCTAAATAGTAAGGTCCGCCTCACGGTAGAGGCCATAGTGCAAGCATGTTATCGGTTTGATCAGTTTAAAACAACACCTAAAGACGTCCCACCCAGTACCAATATGATCTTGTTAGCTGACACAAGTTCTCAAGCTCAACTAGATCAATCAGTAGCCACTGCTCAGGCAATGGATCTATGTCGTGATTTGGGCAATCTTCCTGGTAATATCTGCACTCCAAGTTATCTAGCTGAACAGGGCCACAAGTTGGCTGCTGGTTCTGATAAAGTCACAACTCAAGTACTCGAAGAGGCAGAAATGGAAGCCCTAGGCATGCATTCTCTTCTGTCCGTCGGTAAGGGCAGTGCTGAACCCTCTAAACTTATCATCATCAATTACCAAGGTGGCGAAAAAGGGGCCCAACCCCATGTCCTAGTAGGTAAAGGAATTACCTTTGATTCAGGCGGTATTAGCATTAAGCCAGGTGCTGCAATGGACGAAATGAAGTACGAC
>DDCR01000054.1 GCA_002335115.1 Oceanospirillaceae bacterium UBA2001 | reverse complement strand
TATCCAGCTGAGCTACGGGCGCGCTATACCTGAGTGCGGCGAGTGCCGTATCAAGGAGCGGTATCATAACGACAGTGCAAGAGGAATTCAACTGTTATTACTTGATCAATAAAGATTTTTACTGACACTCAGATCGCCAAGTAATAATCACGGAGCCATTAAGCCAGCCTATTTTACCAATCAAGCTACCTGTTACCTATGCTCTAGTGCTATTATATGGGTCGATTTAATTTCCAGCCATATCGGCTTTACCACTAGTTACGGCACTCATGAACGAACATTATAACGCGCACGAAATAGAACCAGAAATTCAAGCCTTTTGGGAAGCTAATGATAGCTTTGAGGTGCAAGATAATCCTGACCAAGAAAAGTATTATTGCCTTTCGATGTTCCCATACCCCAGTGGCCGTTTACACATGGGGCACGTGCGTAACTATACGATTGGTGACGTTATATCACGCTTTCAGCGCATGAAAGGTAAGAACGTGTTGCAGCCCATGGGCTGGGACGCATTTGGTTTACCCGCTGAAAACGCCGCCATGAAAAACAACGTCGCACCTGCTAAATGGACCCATGAGAATATCGCCTATATGCGCGACCAGTTAAAGCGTATGGGTTTTGGTTATGATTGGAACCGAGAATTAGCCACCTGTGACCCTTCGTATTACCGCTGGGAACAATGGTTTTTTACCAAGTTACTCGACAAAGGTCTGGTGTATAAAAAAAATGCCGTGGTTAACTGGGACCCCGTAGACCAAACCGTGCTGGCCAATGAACAAGTCATTGATGGTCGCGGCTGGCGCTCAGGTGCGTTGGTCGAACGTAAAGAAATTCCCCAGTGGTTTCTCAAGATTACCGATTACGCCGACCAGTTGTTAGATGACTTAGACCAGCTAGACGATTGGCCAGAGCAAGTGCGCACGATGCAACGTAATTGGATCGGTCGGTCTCAGGGTGTAGAACTCAGTTTTGAAGTCACAGACCACGGTCCACTTGAGGTCTTTACCACAAGGCCAGATACCTTAATGGGGGTCACCTACTTAGCCGTAGCACCTCAGCATCCTCTGGCCCTCAAGGCTGCTGCCACTAATCCAGCGATGGCAAACTTTATCGATAGCTGCAAAAATATGAAAGTGGCTGAGGCCGATATGGCGACTATGGAAAAACTCGGCTTGGATACTGGTTTTCAAGCTATCCATCCACTCAGTGGTAAGTCTGTGCCCGTTTGGGCTGCCAACTTTGTGCTTATGGACTATGGTTCTGGCGCTGTGATGTCGGTGCCCGCTCATGATCAGCGCGATTGGGAATTTGCTCATAAGTATAGCCTGAGTATAGAGCAGGTGATTCGTCCAACCGATAGCAGCCTTGTCGTGGATATATCGCAGTCTGCTTACACTGAAAAAGGCTTATTGATTAATTCAGGCATTTTTGACGAAATGGACTTTCAATTAGCCTTTGATGCGATAGCAGCAGAACTTGATCGGCACGGTAAAGGCAAAATCACCACCAACTACCGCCTTCGAGATTGGGGGGTATCACGCCAGCGTTATTGGGGTGCTCCCATTCCAGTGATTAATTGCGTCACTTGCGGTGCCGTGCCCGTGCCAGAGGATCAATTACCAGTAGTACTGCCCACAGATATCGAATTTGACGGAAGTGGTTCGCCGCTGAAAAAAATGGCCTCGTTTATCAACACAAGCTGCCCTAAATGTGGCGCTGCGGCTGAGCGTGAGACCGATACCTTTGACACTTTTATGGAATCGTCATGGTATTACGCACGTTTTACAAGTGCGGCACATAACGACAGTATGCTAGCACCCCACTCTGCAGATTACTGGGCTCCTGTAGATCATTACATTGGTGGCATTGAACATGCCATTTTACACCTATTGTATTCTCGCTTCTTTCACAAACTCATGCGTGACATGGGCCTTGTGTCTTCTGATGAGCCGTTTAAAAAACTACTCTGCCAAGGCATGGTTTTGGCTCACACTTACTACCAACAAGACGAGAAAGGTGGCCAGAATTGGATCTCACCCCTCGACGTTGATGCCGTAATGGATGACAAGGGACGCATTACCGGTGCGGTGAAAAAATCGGATGGCGCATCGGTGTTTTATGATGGCATGGGCAAGATGTCCAAGTCTAAAAATAATGGGATTGACCCCCAAACCATGATTGACCGCTATGGTGCAGATGCTGTGCGTTTGTTCACCATGTTTGCTGCGCCTCCAGAACAATCTCTTGAATGGTCTGATGCAGGCCTTGAAGGCTCTCAAAGGTTTATCAAACGGTTCTGGAAGCAAGTGCACCAGCACCTAAATGCGCCTGCTGCGCCGGCCTTGCAGGCCGACCAACTTAGCCAGCAGCAACAAGATATGCGTCGCAAAACCCACGAGACGATTCAAAAGGTCAGCGACGATATTGAGCGCCGCACAACTTTTAACACCGCCATTGCTGCCATTATGGAGCTGAGTAACACGACCGCGAAGTTTACTGATATGAGTGATCAGGGCCGAGCTGTCAGAGCTGAAAGCCTCAGTACTGCAGTACTATTAATGTCGCCTTTTACACCTCACTTATGCCATACCTTGTGGCAAGCATTCTCGGATACCGATGCGATTTTAAAAACACCATGGCCAGTGGTTGATGAGGGGGCTTTGGTAAAATCAAATATCGATATGATGATTCAGGTCAACGGCAAACTGCGCAGTAAGATCACCATCGATGCCAATATGGACAGAGACACCATACAACAACTCGCCTTAGCCGATGAAAAAGTACAGGGCTTTATTACTGATATGGCTGTGCGTAAAATTATTGTGGTGCCTAATAAACTGGTTAATATTGTGGTGAGTTAAGGGTCAGTTAACTGACTTAGACTACTTTAGAAAGGATGCAAGACATGATCAATGTAATTTTAACCCCAAGCCTATTGGGCCGGCTGAGTTTAATGCTGTGCTTGAGCCTTGTTTTATCCAGCTGTGGCTTTTACCTACAAGGCCAAAGTCAAAGGTCTTTTCCACCTCAGTTAAACCTCTACGTAGACGACCCCTCATTAGCGCGAGTAGTGAGTAAAGATATGCTGCAGCATGATGTTACTTTGACGGTGTTAGATTCAGTCGTTGGCATGGATACTGAAGTGCCCTCTGTGCAACTCACAGGCACAAAAAAGCACAAGGCAGAGCTCATTTTAGACACGGATGGCGAGGTGTTAATCTGGCGTTACACCCTCAGCACTAACTACCTATTTATGGCTGGGGGTCAACCCATAAGCCCAGAAGATGAGACTCTCAAACAGACGTCAATGCCTCTTTCTGTGAGTGCTGATGTGGATTTAAGTGGCACTAATGCCACTGTGAATGAACGCATAGAAGCAGATAACTGGACGTTACTTTACCAGCAACTGGGTAATCGTGTTGCTCGCCAACTTAGTTTTGAATAATGCGTATCAAACCAGATCAGCTGCAAAATCACTTAGCTAAAGGTTTATCTGGCTGTTATTTAGTACATGGGGATGAACCGTTATTGCAGCAAGAAATAGGCGATAATATCCGTAGTAAAGCCCGTCAGGAGGGCTTTTTAGAACGTGATCTATTCCACGTGGAAGGCCGTTTTAATTGGCAACAAATCACCGCTTCTGACCAAGCAATGTCACTTTTCTCAAGCCGTAAAATCATTGAAATACGAATGCCCAGTGGCAAACCTGGAAAGGAGGGAAGCGCGGCCTTAAGCCAACTGGTAGCTGAGTCCAATCCTGATAATCTAGTGCTCATTAGTAGTGGAAAGATTGATTCAAAAAGCCAAAATAGCCAATGGTTTAAAGCCCTCGACACTGCAGGGGTATGCATGGCAATTTTCCCCTTAGAAGCTCATCAAATGGGTCGTTGGATCAACCAAAGAAGCCAGACACTGGGCCTTAAAATTACCTCAGAGGCTTGCCAATTGCTAGCCCAAAGAACCGAAGGAAATTTACTTGCCACAGCTCAAGAACTAGAGAAGTTCACCCTTAATGGTGCGGGTTTTGAAATCACGGCGGAACACATTGATGCAGATGTGGGCGGTCTAGCCCGTTACAGTAACTACCAGTTAGTGGATACAGCCCTCTCTGGCAAAGCCCATCAAAGTCTAACTATGCTTTATGGCTTAAAAGAAGAAGGTGTCAAAGCCATGGACCTATTATGGGTGTTAAGTCGAGAAATCAGGTTGCTCACCAGCATTGTAAATCATCCACAGGGACTTGAAGCTGGATTAACTCAAGAGCGAGTGTGGGAAAAACGTAAAGCCTACCTAAGATCAGCTGCCCAGCAACATAACGCGCACAGTGCGCAACATATGCTGCGCCAATGTGAAGCAATTGATCAGTGCGTGAAAGGTGTCAGTAAAGCCAATGTGTGGGATTTGCTGGGCGCATTAATTATGCAATTAGCGGGCAAACCGATTTACTAAAAAAGTGTAGGTTTAAACATGGGTGATCTAGAAATCATTGACGCTACTTCTCAACATCAAAATAGTTTGCCCATCTCTTCTGATGAAATTATGGCACAATTGAACCTGTGGCATATTCAATTTGAGCGCTTTGATCATGTGCCACTTAAGACGGTCGAAGATTCAAAAAAAGTACAATCTCTTTTCCTATCATCTGAGCAAGGTGGTGGACATATCAAAAATCTATATTTGCGTGATCACAAGAAGCAAAACATTTTATTAGTGACAGAACAAGACCGCAAAATCGATTTAAAAACCTTACCTGCATTGTTAGGAACAGGTCGGTTATCTTTCGGCTCTGCTGAGCGTTTATTCGAAAACCTAGGGGTTCGGCCAGGCGCAGTGACTCCGCTGTCGATGATCACAGGGGTTAGTCATGGGGTAGCACTTTTTATTGATAGTGAATTAAGGAGTTGCCACACCTTGTACGTCCATCCTTTAGTGAATGATCGCACCCTAGCCATAGGGGTAGACGAACTTGAACTATTTTTCAGCAAGATAAGCGCAGAGCCAACTTGGCTGACTTTATGACCTGTGACGCTATAGCGACTTAACACTCCTAAATTCACTGGTTAAGCTGGCTTCATATGAACTCGGTCACACCCACTATGCAGTGGGCACCAAGTTCATGCTAATTTAATCTAGGTGATTGAGATGGTTAATGGTCTCGTGGTGGTCATTAAAATAGGCTAACCAATCAGACACTAGCCCCATATCCTTCGGAGCTGCACTCACCCCAGCACCAATGCGTTCCTCTAAAACGGCTTCAACAGCCAGGCTGACGGTGGTTGACACTAAACGCGCCATGGCACTGCCTGATTCATTGCCATAGGCGTCCATAGAATAGCTTTGACGCCAGATACATTGCTGGGTATGGGCATCTTTAGCAAGTAACTCCACATAGAGGGCGACTCGGTCTTGCTCACCTTCTTTAAAGGCATGATCCTGCCAAAGCTCATCAGATTTAGCTTGAAGTTTAGCCTCCCCTTCGGCTCCGTCGGCAGATTCGACTAAACTGAAGATATTTTCCCAAGCCTGAGCCCAGCCTTGAAGTCGCAAAGAACCCCGAATAAAGGTGTCCACAGGCCATTGAGGATCAAACTGATATTGCGCGATAAATGGCAGTGAGTCACGATTTGGAATGGCTTCAAAGGTAGATTTTTCAAGCTTTGTTAATGGTGTCGTATAGCTATGCATGGCTTCCCATGGCTTACTACAGGTTTTAACAACTCCATTTTCTAACCATTGGGCAGGCGATTTCAGGGCCTTTAAAACACCTAGGGGAGACCAAGAAAACTTGTATCTAAACGCATTCTCTTGAGCGGGTAAACCACCACAAAAAGACCTAAACTCTAAAACATTACTCACGGCGTAAGGCTGCGAACTACGGTAGTCGTTTAATAAAGCATAAGCTAAAAGGTGATCAATACCAGGGTCTAAACCCACCTCGTTTACCACACATAAGCCCTTGGTTTGGGCTTGTTGGTTGAGCGCTTCCATGGCGGGTGTTAAATAGCTACTAGAAACAAAGTGCGCATTATTATCTAAGGCTAATTGAGCCGCCTGTAGATGAAATGAACCCGGTAACATGGACACAACGATATCACCCCTACTGACATTTTCATGCAGCTTTTGCCAATCTAACACGCGAGCTTGGCACTGGCCTTCCATATCTTCAATAACGGCTTCGGCCTTACTCAAGGTTCGATTCCACAACCACAGTTCCAAGCCATTACCGATGAGTCGTTTAATCCCTGGTGCGCTCGATAGTCCAGCCCCTAACCAATGAATAATTGCCATAATTAGCCCCCATATGTTGTGATTGTATTTTGTTTTTTTATGTCTATTGGAAGTTTAAATTAGGTTAACTCACATTGAAAAATCATCTCATCGAACTCACATAAGCTGAGTCTAAGCATTGATTAAATTACAATTTATTGTGGTGGCCTTAATTTCCTGCTAACGCCATCAGCAAGGGCTTAAATGGTTACACACGTGGTCATTTAATTCGCTACTCAAGTTACCATCTCACCTTTGACTTGTAAATCTGCATGATAGGACGAACGCACTAAAGGCCCACTGGCGACATGCTTAAAACCCATGGCTTTAGCTGCCGCACCTAATTCATCAAACTCAGTGGGGTGCACAAACCGATCAACTGGTAAGTGATTCAAACTAGGTTGCAAGTATTGTCCAAGGGTAAGCATATCCACGCCATGATCTCGAAGATCTTGCAGCACCTGCAACACTTCCTCCTTAGTTTCGCCTAATCCCAACATCAAACCTGATTTTGTCAGTACTTGAGGACAACGCTGTTTGTAGTTCTGTAATAAATCCAATGACCATTGGTAGTCTGAACCCGGACGAATTTTTTTATAAAGGCGAGGAATCGATTCTAAATTGTGATTAAACACATGGGGTGGTGTTGTGGCTAAAATATCAAGGGCAATGTCCATGCGTCCACGAAAATCAGGTACCAAAACTTCAACTTGTGTCGCTGGTGTGCGTTCATTAATAGCGCTGATACATTCAGAAAAATGCAGCGCACCGCCATCTCGTAAATCGTCTCGATCAACAGAAGTAATGACGACATACTTGAGTGCCATGTCTGCCACAGCGGTGGCTAACTCGCGAGGCTCATCAACAGATAAGGGGTTAGGACGACCATGAGCTACATCACAAAATGGACATCTACGCGTACATATTTCACCCATGATCATAAAAGTCGCTGTACCTTGGCTAAAACACTCGCCTAAATTAGGGCAGTTGGCTTCTTCACAGACAGACGCCAGTTTGTGCTCCCTTAGTTTAGATTTAATACGGTTGACCTCAGGAGAACTGACCATCTTGATGCGCAACCAATCTGGTTTACGCGGCATTTTTTCAGTGGGAATCACTTTAATAGGGATCCTCGCTACCTTATCGGCCCCACGAAGTTTAACGCCTGCTTCAGCTTTGTATGATGTCGCCATGGTTACTTATCACTCGTTAGTTATATTCAATGGTATTAACCCAAGGTTGTTGAGTTTTATTAACCTGTTGGTACTGCAATTGGTCTACTAACTTTTGGCTCATGTCGTAAGCCACTTGATCAAACTTAATCAACTTGGAGAAATCAATCATCTGCACCATATCTAGACTCGGGTAGCCACAGGGGTTAATGCGGGCAAAAGGGCTCAAATCCATATCTACATTGAGGGCTAAACCATGAAAACTACACCCTCTGCGGACCCTTAGCCCCAAAGAGGCTATTTTACTGCCCCCCACATAAACACCTGGAGCCTTAACATCAGCATTGGCACTAATGCCATAGTCATGGAGACAGTCGATCAAGGCTTTTTCCATAGCCGATACTAAGCTACGAACCCCTATACTTAACCGTTTTAAATCTAACATTAAATACACCATTAATTGCCCTGGGCCATGGTATGTTACTTGTCCCCCACGATCCGATTGAACTAAAGGAATATGACCTTGGTCTAGCATATGTTCTGCCTTACCCGCTTGGCCCTGGGTGAACACCGGAGCATGTTGTAATACCCATATTTCATCAATGGTGTCGGCATTGCGGTAATTAGTAAAGTCTTGCATGGTTTGCCAGACGTGCTCATAGTCTTGAGATCCTAAGAACCTTACTAAAACGCCTTCTTTTGGATCGAGCTTAGAGGACAAGTTTAACCTTACCACTAGCCATTAGAGTTTGGTGAATCTGTTGCAAGTGGTCTGCACTTTGAGCCGTTATTGCCAAGCGTATTGATTGAAAAGTACCATTTTTACTGTCAACAATCTGTACTTTTTTGGGGTCTAGATCAGGTGCTAACTGCTGCACACACTGCACCACCCAAGTTGGGTAATCTGCTGTTTTTCGGCCCACAATTTTAAGGCTGTAATTCTCACAGGGGAACTCTATCTTAGGAGCGTCAGGTGTTGTTTTCATCATTCGCTCATAATGACTCGGGTCACGCCATCAACAAGGCCTTTGATAAAACCACCGTGCACCATATCCTGACTGGCCACCAAATTTTGTTCTAAAATCACGTCTGTGTCTAAGGTAATAATAACCTTGCCCAAAACATCACCAGCAGCCAAGGGCGCTTCAATACCTTTATTGATGTCCATTGTCGCTTTAATATACTTAGCTTGGCCTCGAGGGATAGTGACCGCTAACTCTTGCTCTAGCACTAGTTCTATATAGTCTTCCATACCACCCCAAACCCTCGCTTTTCCAAGGCTCTCTTGAGCATCATAGAGGGAGTGGGTTTCAAAAAAGCGCATGCCGTAGGTGATGAGCTTTTGTGATTCTATAGCCCGAGCGTCCAAACTGGTCGCACCTAAAATAACTGAGATTAAGCGCTGACCATCCTTTTTAGCCGATGCCACCAAACAATAACCTGCAGCCTCGGTATAACCTGTCTTCAGGCCATCCACAGTGCTGTCACTCCACAACAATTTATTTCGGTTCGGCTGCCTAATTTTATTGAAAGTAAATTCTTTTTCTGAATAAATTTCATAATGTTTTGGATAATCGCGAATAATAGCTTGCGCCAGAATCGCTAGGTCTCTTGCTGTGGTTAAGTGACCTTCTGCTGGCAAACCTGTGGAGTTACTGAAGTAGGTTTGGGTCATTCCTAAACGCATGGCATGTTGGTTCATTAGGTCGGCGAATGACTCTTCGCTGCCTGCCAGATGTTCTGCAACGGCGACACTTGCATCATTACCAGACTGAATAATGATGCCTCGCATAAGGTCTTCAAGCTTGACCAATTTGCCTTCTTGAATAAACATACGTGAGCCTTCTGTACGCCATGCTTTTTCACTAATGCGCACTTGGTCATCCAAAGCAACATTACCTGCAGCTAAGCCAAAAGATAACATGTAGGCTGTCATCATTTTAGTTAAGCTCGCAGGGGGCAGCAATAGGTCGGCATTGTTTTCTACGATAACCTTGCCCGTTAACGCATCGATCAGTATGTATGCGCTCGCAGCAAGTTGCGGTGGCTGGGGTACAAGTGCTTGCGCAGATTGTGCTGGCGCAACTAAACCCAGAGTCAAAGCCACTGTCAAAACCATAGACAAGCCTGTGGAGGCGAACATGGTACGAGTCTTAGAGTTAAGCCCACACCCTATTAATTGACTCATGTTACTGCATAATAAGTTAGCCGCAGCCACTAATTTTTCCATACTTAAAACTACCTTCATTGGTGGGCTAGATAAACATTCAGTACCGTTAAAAGCCTTGATAAACCGCTAGATTATACCATGGGTTAGTGATTTGGGGCAGTAAATTAAGGTTTAATCATAAGCCCTTGACCATGCCCTGATGAGGCTAATTCTTGCATCAATACACGCACACTCTTAACGTCTGTAATTGGCCCCACTAACACCCGAAACAAGTCTGCACGGTCACTCGCTTGCTCTACAAATACATTAGACCTTCTAAACTCTTGCACCAAAGTATTACGCAACACCAAGGCTCCACCAATTTTTGACATGGCTGCCACTTGCACGTAATAGCCTGCCAGACGTTTATGCTGTTGGCGTATTTCGTTCTCCAGCGGGACCTGCACAAGGGCCTTGGACTGGGTGGCGGTTTTAACAGAAGAGCTCACTATTTTGCTTGTGACGCTATTATTGTCACTAGGATTGGTACTACTAGTTGCGCTAGTAATTGCAGATGACTTAAAACGACTGGTTTTACGCTGTTTGCGAATGCTTTGTTCTAATGCAGGACTCCATTGGCGCGCATCAATGGCTTCAACTAAGACTTCGGCCACACCTGTCTTGCGATATTCTAACTTGCTAGCGGCAGCATAAGACAAATCAATGACTCGATCACCATGAAATGGCCCGCGATCGTTGACCCTAACAATCACTGTTTTGTTATTGGCTAGGTTGGTAATCCGCGCGTAGGTTGGCAAGGGCAGAGACTTATGGGCTGCAGTCATGGCGTACATATCATAGGTTTCACCATTCGACGTTAAATGACCGTGAAACTTTTGTCCATACCAGGAAGCTAAGCCTCGCTGCTTAAAGCCTATACTTGAAGCCATGACGGAATACGATTTACCCCAAACCTCATAGCGACTCTTATTGCCACCTCGACTGTGAGGCTCTACTTTAGGCACCGCGTCAGGCGCATTGCTCATGTCTTTATGCTGTTTGGGTCCCAGGTCTTGTTTAATGGCATAACGAGACTCAGTTTTAGCTTTAGCCGCAGCAACCACTGCAGATTTGGAGACGCCACTGGGTTGCGTGCTGTTGCTAGAGCAACCACTAACTAGTAGCACAAGCAAAGCGCTAACCATGATTCGATATTTATAATGCATGTTAATAACCTAGTTTAAGGCTGGGCCGTACCTTGGGCCATTCCTTGGGCGATGCCTTGAGCAATTTCCACGACTGCTCTACTGTACCAAAGGGAATGATTATAACGTGTTATAGCGTAAAAGTTAGCACCTGCTAAGCGATATTCACGGTCCTTTTCGGTTGAAAAAGCATATAAATTAAACTCTGCCTCTGGATCATACGAGCCAGGCATCGTCACACCCCTGCGTTGCCACTCTGCTAATTCAACACCTTGTCGCTTGGCTTTTTTACTGACCCATAAAGGGTCCACCTCTGTGTCCACCACCAACAGCCATGGTGCACCTTCCTGCCACTTATGCCGTGCCAGATAATTAGCAATGCTGGCTATATTGTCAGCCTTGCTGTGAAATAAGTCGATACGATCGTCACCATCTCCATCTACCGCGAAGTCTCGATAACTGGTTGGAATAAATTGCCCCATTCCCACAGCGCCAGCAGCAGACCCTTTGACCAGCATCGGGTCTAAACCCTGACTGAAACATAAACGAAAGAATTCAGCTAATTGGCGCTGAAAAAACTGACTTCGACGGGGATAGTCAAAGGCTAATGTCACTAACACACGCAGGGTTAGATGCTGGCCCATGTTAGCCCCATAATTACTCTCTATACCAGCAATAGCCGCAATAATCGCGCCATCAACTCCCGTAGTTTTGGTCATCAAATTTAGTTGGTCTGTATGCTCAGCGGCAAACTCTATACCGCGTTTGATACGAGAAGAAGTGACTAAGCGCTGTTGATAACCACTCCATAACAACTTGCGTTCAGGAGCATTGCGTAATATCGGCACAATGCTTGGTTTTGCTGTAGTTTTTGCCAAGTAATTCACAACCTCAGCCTTGGTAAAGCCCAAACTATCGGCTTCATCTAACCACTGTAAAACATCTTCTCTTTGGTCAAAACTGGCATAAGCACACACATTAAAAAATCCTACTAACAAGCCCAACCCAATTAGTTTTTTAACCCCATTCATTCCCTTTACTCCCTTCTCCATAACAGCTTAACGCGAGGAACCTCGACCTTAAAAATGCGAATTGTATTGTCGGTTGTTAACCTCTATCAATAAAGCAATTAGTTCGTAAGTTTAAACAAGCTGATAGCAAATTTTTATCAATAGTTAAAATAGATTTAATTGGACACCCACCCATATCGGACTGCAAAATACATGTTACTACAATTTGGGTGATGTTCAATTATTGGAAGCTTTATGACCACTTCTCCACTGCAACTTAGGCAACAAATTCGCAGCGCATCAATGACGGGGAATACCTCCGGATTATGCCCTAGCTTTGTGCAGGGCAATCTGTGTATTTTACCTGCCGACTACGCTAATGATTTTTTAAAATTTTGTCATTTAAATCCCAAACCTTGCCCTATTATTGGCATGTCTGAAAAGCCTGGTGATTTTCGTTTAAAAAGCTTAGGTCAAGACATCGATCTACGTACTGACATTCCCCAGTATAAGGTATTTAATGACGGCCAAGTAGTAGCACAAGTGACTGACATCTTAAATTATTGGCGTGACGACTTGGTGGCTTTTGTGTTGGGCTGCTCCTTTTCTTTTGAGGAAGCTCTTTTAGCTGATGGCTTAGAGGTGCGCAATCTGACTGAAGGGGTCAACGTGCCCATGTATCGGACTAATATTGCATGTAAATCAGCAGGTCCATTTACTGGCAATATGGTTGTGACAATGCGCCCCTACAAGCCCACAGATGCCATTAGGGCTATTCAAATATGTAGCCGTTTTCCTTCTGTGCATGGAGCCCCTGTGCATTTTGGCAACCCCACAGAAATTGGCATTGCTGACCTAAACCAGCCTGACTTTGGCGATAAGGTGAGTGTCAACGATGGAGAAGTTCCAGTTTTCTGGGCTTGCGGTGTCACGCCTCAGGTGGCTGTTGAAAATGCTAAACCCGCCTTTTGTATTACCCATGCGCCTGGTTGTATGCTGGTGACCGATTTACCCAACAGTACGCTAGCCATATTTTAGGTCAGGAAAATTTTATGCTACTTAATTGCGATTTAGGTGAAAGTTTCGGTTCGTGGACTATGGGCCAAGATGCTAAGGCCATGGCACACATTGATCAGGCCAATATTGCCTGCGGCTTTCATGCCGGTGATCCTGTGGTAATGCAACGCACTTTGGCACTCGCCAAGCAGCATCAGGTGATGGTGGGTGCACACCCAGCCTACCCAGACTTGGTGGGTTTTGGTCGCCGCTCAATGCATTGTTCAAGTCAAGAAATCACTGCCTTTATGCATTATCAAATTGCTGCCCTTGAGGGTATGGCGGCTTGCCAAGGACTGAGGCTAAGCTATGTTAAGCCCCACGGTGCGCTGTATAACGACATGATGAGTAAAGACAGTGTGCGTCAAGCAATTATGCAAGCCGTAAGTAGCTACCCAGTCAGAGCGATGGATAATGGTTCAGCCAACTCACCATTAAAATTAATGTTACAAGCCAATGCCAGCGCAGACGAGCATCTTCAGCAAGCCCAAGATATGAAGCTAGAGTTATATTTTGAAGCCTTTGCTGATCGGTGTTACGAAGACGATGGTAGCTTAATGGCACGTTCCAAAACAGGTGCTGTGCTTGATCATGACGCCATGCTCAAGCAAGTCCAACAATTGGTCCAATACGGCACTATTACTAGCGCTAGCGGCTCCACCTTGCATCTTAAAGTGGATAGTCTGTGTGTACATGGAGACAACGATACCGGTATTGCTGCCATCAAATCTATTCGTCAATTGATGGAAAAACCATCGGCTCGAAAGGCTTAATCTTAGTCTATGAACGCTCACCAAACGCACATCCAACTGGCCAGCGAAAATAGCTACATCATTTATTTCGGTGACCCTGATGCCTTAGACATTAGCCCCCATGTTAGTGCAACAATCGCCATGACCTGTGCTCAGATCAAGCAGCACTTTGGCAAACGGTTAATCGATCTGGTGGCTTCTTATGCGTCCCTTTTGGTTATTTATGACACTGATAAGTGTGACCATTTATGGGCTAAAAAGGCCTTAAGGTCAATTTTAGAAGCGCCTCAGGCTGCCCATGAAGATAGTGGTCGCTTAGTTAACATACCAGTTTTTTACAGCACCATATATGGCCCCGAACTCGACCTAATAGCCCAAAGCTCAGGTCTTTCAGTAAACCAAGTTATTGACATTCACAGTGCCAGCGAATACCGCGTTTATGCCATTGGTTTTGCCCCAGGTTTTGCCTACTTAGGTGAATTAGACGAGCGCCTTGCTGCGCCCCGACTGACGACGCCGAGATTAAAGGTGCCTGCTGGCGCAGTGGCCATAGCAGACCGCCAAACGGCAGTGTATCCTGCAAGTTCGCCAGGTGGATGGAATCTTATTGGCCTTTGTCCAACCCCCATGTTTGACCCAGAAAAGGCACCCCACATGCCTGTATCTGTGGGTGACCGAGTAAAGTTTAACCCCATAAATGAGCAGCAATACCTTGCTATGGGGGGCCAACTGCATGAGCTTTAAAGTGCTCCAGCCAGGCCTATTAAGCCTATTACAAGACCTGGGTCGGTTTGGTCAGCATGACATAGGTTTGACCACGGGTGGACCGCTAGATCGCGAAGCATTTTTGTGGGCCAACCGTATACTACATAACCCACCTAATACCTGTTCCATAGAGGTAAGCTTTGGTGGTTTGCAACTGCAAGCACAAATAGATAGTTATTTTTGTGTGACTGGAGCTAGTCTAGAGGTCACAGTTAATGGCATCAATAAAGCCCTATGGACCAGCCACAAAGTCAAAGCTGGTGACGAAATAAAGTTAGACTATTCTAGTCATGGTTGTCGCAGTTATTTGAGTGTGGCTGGCGGTTTCCAAATTACGCCAAGCTTCGGTAGTCAAGCCACGGTCGTGCGCGAAAAAATAGGTGGATTAAATGGCGCTAAGCTCAAGGCTCAGGATAGCCTTGCATGTAACGAAATAGTTCAATTGCGCCGCCAAGCATTAGCTATGAAAGATTGGCCTTTATACGGTCCTCAAGGCCCAGAAGAAAATACCCCTAATCGGGTTTTGCGCCTCTTACCCGGCTATCAGCATCATCATTTTGATGCGGCGACAAGAGTCCGTTTTTTTCATAGCCAATACAGGGTTACTGATCGCAGTGATCGTATGGGGATGCGGCTTGAAGGCCCTGATGTGTCATGCCCATCTCAACAAATGCTCTCTGAAGGCATTTGTCTAGGCGCCGTTCAAGTACCTGCAGATGGACAGCCCATTGTTCTACTTAATGACCGACAAACTATTGGTGGCTACCCCAAAATCGGTGCCATTATGGCGCGTGATTTAGCTCAACTTGTTCAATTAAGACCAGGTGACACAGTGACTTTCGAAGCCGTAGATTTATATCAAGCTCAAACGATCAACACCCTAGCACAGCTCAAATTTGAAGCCACTCAATTGCTGTATTTGAAGGATTAAACATGTCAAACGATCAACAACTAAGCCAACAGATTGAAGACATACTGGTGGCCCGAAACCCTCGAGGCATGTCACAAATTAAGGCGGCATTAACACCGGGATACTGTCTAAGGGCGGCCCAAATTTTACAAACCTGCATCCAACAAAAGCCAGGTGCTACCATACTCATCGGCACTGGTTTTCCAGTGGTAGGCACCTTTGAGACTGATGGTCCTGTGGGTGCTATTGCACTCTATGATAGCCTTGAGCATTTAGGCGCCGTACCTGTGCTTGTGTGTGGTCAACCATTAGTAGGAGTGCTCGCTGAACGTTATCGTACCCATGCCATTCGTGTAGGGGAACATGTCCATATTGAAGGTGAAACGTTAGCAGCCCTGAACCACCTCAATCCTCAAGCCATAGTTTCCATAGAGCGCCCAGGACAGGCTCAAGACGGCCACTATTATAATATGCGCGGTGAGAATATCAGTGAGCGTACGGCTTGTTTTGATGGCTTTATGAAGTGGGCCGAGTGCCCTACTATTGCCGTCGGTGATGGTGGCAACGAAATTGGCATGGGTAAAGTCATTCATGCACTAAAGAAGCTGGATATCGTGCCGTCCGTAACAAGCGCAGATGAACTTATTGTGGCTGACGTTTCTAACTGGGGGGCATATGGTATGATCGCTTTTTTAGGTCTATGGCAACAACAAGATTTATTAGCTAAAATTAGGCCTTTAGCCATTTTGCAGTACCTATCAGAACTTGGCAGTGTGGATGGTGTAACCCGCATAAACCAGCTCACAGAAGATGGTCTGCCCGTGGGTGAAGGCCAATCAGTGATTGCCCAATTACGCCAAATCACAGGTTTTAGTCGTTAAATATGCTGATCCAATTCAATAAAGGAATAGAATGTGCGTATTCGCAACCTTAATAGCTTTATCAAGGTCGCTACTTTAGGTAGTTTTCATGGTGCTGCAACTCAGTTACACGCGTCCCAGCCTGCCATATCTGCCCGCATTGCAACTTTGGAAGAAGACCTAGGCGTTAAGCTTTTTAAGCGTGACCAAAGTGGCACCAAATTAACGGCACGAGGCCGCCAGCTGCTCCCTTTTGCCGAACGCCTAGTCGCTATTAGTAATGAAATGAAGGCTCAACTGCAAGATGATGCGCCTCAACAAGGTATTTTCCGTATTGGCATTGCCGATACCGTGGCGCACTTATGGCTAAGAGATTTATTAGAAGTTTGGCGGGAACAACACCCTTTAATTCAATTTGAGCTAACGATTGACCTGTCGCTTGCGCTTTATAAACAATTGGAAGAGCATCAGTTAGACTTAGCCCTTATGGTTTATACTGGTCAGGCTATTGCTGTCAATACGCAGCCACTAAGTGCCTTGCCACAAACTTGGGTAGGGAGTGAGCACTTTGCTAAAAGTGGTCGTGATATGGACATTGTAGCCCTAAGCCAATGCCCTATTTTAAGTTTTCCTGCCGCCACAGGGCCAGGAAAACATTTACAAGAATTATTTAGTCAAGTAACAGAAAAGCCAAAATTTCATACCAGCAATTCCGTGTCTGGTTTATTGGCTATGGCAGAACAAGGGGCAGGGATTGCGCTGCTGCCGCAGCCCATTGTTGAAGAGGCCCTAGCAGCCCGAAGATTGACTCGATTCAATGTTGACCCAGCACCTCCTAAGTTGAAATTTTGTTGCGGTTGGCGCAAAGATGAAGACCGTTTATTACCCCAATTATTAGCCGATAGTGCCAGCAAGCTGGTCAATCAGATTATTAGAGATTAAGTTATGAGTATTGTTTACCTTAATGGCACTTATATGCCAATTGAAGACGCCCATGTGTCACCGCTTGACAGAGGTTTTTTGTTTGGTGATGGCATCTATGAAGTGATTCCTTCCTATGGTGGGAAGATGGTTGGTTTTGGTCCCCATATTGATCGCATGATTGAGGGATTGGGAGCCTTAGAGATTGAGTTAAACTGGAGCCATGACCAGTGGCGAGACCTATGCCAAGAGCTAATTAAACGTAATCCTAAGAGTCAAATAGGTTTGTACTTGCACGTCACACGTGGCGCCGATATCAAGCGCCATCATCCCTATCCTAAAGGTGTGTCTCCCACTGTGTTTGCGATGCCAACAGACATCCCTCCGGCGCCGATTCCAGAAAGAGATAAAGTGGATGGGTATAAAGTAACCACCATGCAAGATGAGCGTTGGAAACGCTGTAACATAAAGTCAATTTCTTTACTTGGCAATGTCATGCACTACCAAAAGGGCTACAGCCAAGGCAGTGGTGAGGTGTTACTGTTTAACGACAAAAATGAGTTAACTGAGTGTGGGGCATGTAATGCCTATATTGTTAAAAATGGCACCATGATTACACCCATTCTAGACCACCAAATTTTACCTGGCATTACCCGACTCATTGCATTGGGTGTGTTAAGAAGCGAGGGCAGTATTGCCGTGGAAGAGCGCACAGTGACAAGAGAGGAAGTGTTTGATGCCGATGAAATATGGATATCTAGTTCCAGCAAAGAGCTAGCTCCAGTGACGCACATTGATGGTCAACTTGTGGGTGATGGAAAGCCAGGGCCCGTTTGGGAAAAAGCAGCTAAGCTATACAGCGCTGGAAAATTTAACTACTAGGTACCTTCCCATGGCTCGTCCTAGCTACATGGTAGTAGATCTCGCCGCATTGATTGCCAACTATCAGTGGGCCTGTCAGCTCGCACCTCACGCCCAAACTATGGCTGTTGTAAAGGCTAATGCGTACGGCCACGGGGCAGTTGCTTGCGCCCGTGCTTTGCAGCCATCCGCGCCAGCCTATGCCGTTGCCTGTATTGAAGAGGCTATGGAACTGCGTGATGCGAATATCGCAACGCCCATATTACTCTTAGAAGGCACGTTTACAGCTGACGAAATAGCAGTCGCTGCAGCCCAAGACTTTTGGTTAATGGTGGAGAACCCCCTGCAGGTTGAGGCTATTTTAAATGCTCAGGTATGCAGACCTCTCAAGGTGTGGATTAAAATCGATACGGGCATGCATCGACAAGGCTTGCACCCATCAAAAATAAAGGGCTACCACGCGCAATTAATGGCCAGCCCCAAGGTATTAGATGAGATGGTATTTGCCACTCATTTTGCCAGTGCTGATGAACTTGGTAATGACTTGACCCAAATTCAGTTACAGCAGTTTTTGCAAACCACAAAGTCCTTTGAACACGCTCTCAGCTTGGCAAACTCTGCAGCAATAATGGCGTGGCCTAAAGCTCATGCGGATTGGAATCGGGCAGGTTATATGCTTTACGGCAACTCACCGCTAGATCAGGACCACCCGTCTAGTCAGGGTTTAGTGCCCGTGATGCAGTTATGGTCATCGGTCATTTCTATGCGTCAAATTGAGACTGGAGAAAGTGTAGGCTATGGCCAAAGTTGGCATGCTCGTCGACCCTCAACCATCGCGACTGTGGCTATTGGATATGGCGATGGTTATCCAAGAAGCGCAGCATCTGGTACCCCTGTCTTGGTCAATAATCAACGTGCTAGTCTTGTTGGCCGTGTATCAATGGACATGATTACTATAGACGTAACAGAGCTGAGTGACACTAAAATAGGCGATCCTGTGTGTTTATGGGGGCCTGGATTAAACATCAATGAAGTCGCACAACATGCAGGCACCATAGGTTATGAATTAATGACCCGAATGACTCAACGCTTACCTATTCGGTATACTGATGAAGGATAATAATGCAGCCTTCTGACGAGGGCTAACCCATTCATTTAGGTAGGTAATCGCCGGCGGGCATTAATCGACATAAGCACGCCTAAACTCACCATTAGGGTAACGGCTGAAGTGCCCCCATAGCTGACCAATGGTAACGGTACACCGACCACAGGTAGCAAGCCACTGACCATACCTACATTCACCATGACATAAACAAAGAAGGTCAAGGTCAAACTTGCTGATAACATGCGGTCAAATGGCAACATAGCCGCACCAGCAATTATTAAGCCCCTTACCAACACCAGAAAATACAACGTGAGTAATAGACATACGCCCAATAACCCAAATTCTTCAGCCAACACTGCAACTATAAAATCTGTTTTGGTTTCTGGTAAAAAGTCTAAATGGGACTGCGTTCCTTGCAGCCAGCCTTTCCCATTTATGCCACCTGAGCCAATGGCAATTTTAGACTGGATAATATTCCAACCGGCGCCTAATGGATCACTTTCTGGGTCTAGAAATGTGACCACTCTTTGTTTTTGGTATTCACGCATGCCTGACCAAATTAGAGGTAGGCCAGCAGCACCAAGAATCACAGCAGCAATGAGGTAACGCCACAACAAACCAGCAAAAAAAATAACAAACACGCCAGAAGTCCCAATGATCACAGACGTACCCAAATCTGGTTGTTTGGCAATTAACAATACGGGCAGTAACACTAACACCATGGACACTATGACGTGAATTAAACGGGGCGGCCTAAGTTGGTTAGCCAAGTACCAAGACACTGTTAATGGCACCACTAGTTTCATAATTTCAGAAGGTTGGAATCGAGGCAACCCTGGAATTTCAAGCCACCGTTGAGCCCCTTTGGCACCCACACCGAATGACAAGACTGCAACCAACAGAATGATTCCAAATATATAAACCAAAGGAATCCACCGCTGCACATGGCGCATATTGATTTGCGCGACAAACAACATCGCCATGAGGGCTAACCCATAACGCACCATTTGTTTTTGTACCGCAATTTCACTGGATCCAGAACCAGAATACAACACCACTAAGCCAAACGACATGATGACCAACAGCAAAACTAGCAACCAAGGGTCTAATTTAAGCTTGACCCACAAACCTGGTTTGCGTTTTAAGTGGCTTCTTAATTCTGGGGCCAAACGTTGGAAATCAGCCATCGTTAATTGCACCTTGCGTATTTTCGACTTCTGCTTCTGCCTCTAAGTCCACTTCGACTATAGCTGTAGCTTCAGGCTCGGATTCAGGCTCGATTTTAGTCCCGAGGATATAGCTGTCGAAAAGCTTTCGGGCCAAAGGTGCTGCCGCAGAGCTGCCCCCACCCCGGTTTTCAATAATCACTGCGACCACAATCACAGGATCTTTGGCCGGTGCCCATCCAATATAAAGACCATGATCTCGAAACCGTTCTGCTAGCTTTTCAGCATCATAGGTACTGTCTTGCTTAATGCCTAACACTTGAGCAGTGCCAGTTTTACCTGCCATTTTATAACTACTGTCAGCACCACTGCGTCGACCAGTACCATATTTACCATGCATCACATCAATCAGCGCAGCGTGGACTTTATTCCAATCACTGTCACGCTTGAGTTCAATATTATCAGGCTGCTGAGGATCCTTGTGGCCTATTTCACTGACTTTTTTTACCGCCTGGCCATCAATCGCTTTGATCATTCGGACTTGATGCCATTGGCCTTTATTGGCAAGCACCATGGCCATGGTTGCTAACTGTGTTGGTGTCGCCGATAAAAAGCCTTGGCCAATGCCTAAATTCAATGAATCGCCAGGGAACCAAGAGGCATTACGATTGGCACGCTTCCATTTTTTAGTGGGTAGCACTGCCTTAGTTGCTTCTGGCTGGTCAGCAATGGTGACTTGGCCTAAGCCAAATTGACTGAGGTACTTGGTCATGGGTGTATTACCCATGACATCAGCAATGGCGTAATAAAAGGTATCCACAGACTCAACTATGGACTTATGCATGTTCACACGCCCATGCCCCCCTTCTTTCCAGTCTCGATAAAAACGTCCACCTTCTGTGAGTTGATAATAACCAGGATCCCAAAGGGAAAACTTGCGAGAGATGATGCCAGAGTCAATACCCGCCAGGGCAATAACAGGCTTCACTGTTGAAGCGGGAGGATAACGTCCACGTAGAGCTCGATTGAATAACGGCAGATCATTAGAAGTTCGGAGGGCGTCGTAATTAGCGTTGCTAATGCCAGTGACAAATTGATTAGCACCATAAGAGGGTGCACTAGCCATGGCTAATATACCACCTGTTTTCGGATCAATCGCCACAATCGCTCCTCGCTTACCTTCTAGCAATTGCGCAGCATCTTGCTGTAATTGGGCATCCAAGAACAGGGTAATGTCCCGCCCAGGTAGTGGCTCAAGTCGATCTAGCACCTCTAATACTCGACCCCGCGCATTCGTTTCTACAGTTTGATAGCCCACTGTACCGTGCAATTCAGTTTCGTAATAACGCTCTATACCTAATTTTCCCACATGATGAGTGGCACTATAATTAGTGGCATCTAAGTTTTTGAGTTCGCGATCATTGATCCGCCCCACATATCCCAATGCGTGCACAAACCCATCGTCTAATGGGTAATAGCGTACTAGCTCGGGCACAATCCTGACACCAGAAAAGCGGTGCTGATTCACCGTAATTTGAGCAATCTCAGCTTGGCTCAATTGAAATCGCAGTGCCACTGGACTGTAGGGCCTCCGAGGCTGATTTAAACGCCGCTTGAAGCGTTTAATATCACTGTCATCAAGGGTTAAAATTTGACCTAATTCAGCGAGGACTTTGTCAATACTGCGCCGACCTCCGGATAACTGTTCTGGAACTAGGGTTAAGCTGTGGCTGGCCCGATTACCTGCTAATAAAGACCCATGAGTATCGTATATCAATCCCCTTGTCGGAGCGAGGGCCTGCAATTGCTGTCGGTTGTCATCCGATGCCGTAACATAATGTTGGTGTTGCCAAACTTGCAAATAAACCAAGCGACAAACAAGACCCACAAAGACGATGATGATGAACCATAGGGACCACCAGAGACGCGTCTGAAATTGACTGTCTTCTCTGCGCTGGGCATCCAAATTTGACCAAGACATAATCGGATCGGCTACTTATGGTAAGGGTGATTGTTAAGCAAACTCCAGGCTCGGTATATTTGCTCAGCTAATAAAACTCGAACTAATGGATGGGGCAAAGTGAGCGCTGATAATGACCAACGTTGATCGGCCCTAGCAACACAATCTGAAGACAGGCCATCGGGCCCACCCACTAGCAAAGTGACATTACGACCACCCATACGCCAATCTCCACATTGTTTAGCAAGTTGCTCGGTGCTCCAAGAGGTGCCTAATACATCTAACGCAATCACTTGGTCTTGGGCTGGGATAGAGGCCAACATCTGCTCCCCTTCCTTAGCAATAGCGCGCTGTAAATCAGCACCCTTACCTCGAAAGCCTAGGCCTATTTCATGCAATTGCAACTGCATGTCACTGGGCATTCGACGCGCATATTCGTTATAACCTTGAGTTACCCAAGTAGGCATTTTAGTGCCTACCGCTAGCAACTTAATTTTCATCTATTCACGGGGCTCAACAGCACTGGATAAATCTTGTTTGAGCGCTGGATTCCACAAACGTTCTAAGTCATAGAACTCTCGAGCTTCAGCTTGCATTACATGCACCACAACATCACCAAGATCTGACAAGACCCAGTCTCCACTCATTTCGCCTTCGATACCCAAAGGCAAAACACCATTTTGTTTGGCCTTGAATGACACTTCATCAGCCAATGATTTGACATGGCGATTAGAGGTGCCCGTGGCGATCACCATGTAATCTGTAACGTTTGATAAACCACGTACATCCAATTGCACAATGTCTTTACCCTTCATGTCCGTTAAGGCACTGCTAATTACTGTTAATAAGTCTTCAATGGGCATAGCCATAATTTGTGTTCCAAAAATCTAATTAATGCCGTAAAGGCTTTGGCTTGCAATGTATTTTGCCACTGCAGGCGCTAATTCTATTGCGCTGGGTTGATAGCCTAAGCGCAGCTGTTGCCGAATCTGCGTCGCAGATACGGGATATTGCCCTAATTTCAGGTGGGCTACCTGACCCAACGGTGAAGCTAACAAATGTTTAGCGTCGTCAACTTTGTGAGTTGCATACCAAGTAAGCAACTCGGGATCCTGTGGCCAAATAGTTGCAGGCCGAGTGAGCACTAACAAATGCCCATAATCTAATAGCTCTTGCCATCGGTGCCATTGCTGTAAACCAGCAAAAGCATCCAAGCCCATGCACCAGATTAGTGGCATCATAGGCCCTATTTCTTGCCTAACTTCAGCCAGAGTCAATATACTGTAGCTTGGACCTTGTCGCTGAATCTCGCGTGTGTCCATCGCTAATTCGTCATGGCCTGCGATGGCCAAGGATAACATTTCTACCCTTTGTTTTGCGTTCGCCAAAGGCCTGTGACGATGGGCAGGTTGACTATTTGGCAGCAACTGCAGGGGTTTTACCCCGAGGTATTGACTCACCTCAATGGCTGATGAAACATGGCCTTGATGGATCGGATCAAAAGTACCACCCCACAAGACCTTAACTGCTGCCGCAGAGATAGGCTTACGATCGGGTATGGCCATCACCAAAAACCACATACTTTTGGGACGTTAGACCTTCAAGACCTACGGGCCCCCGTGCATGTATCTTATCTGTTGAAATGCCAATCTCGGCACCCAGACCGTATTCAAAGCCATCTGCAAAAGCAGTAGAGGCATTGATCATCACTGAACTCGAATCTACCCGTGCCATAAACTCTCGGGCTTTAGTATAATTTTCACTCACTATAGCATCCGTGTGATGGGAGCCGTAGTTATTAATATGCTCAATGGCTGCTTCCATATTACTGACCACTTTAACAGACAGCACAGGTGCTAAGTACTCAGTAGACCAATCATCTTCTGTGGCCGCCAAAACCTTGCCTTGGTAACTGCTTACCTGAGCCATCGCTTGCGGGCATAAACGCAGTTCAATATCCGCTTCTTGTAAAGCTTGAAACAACTGAGGAAGCAGTTCTTCCGCCCGAGACTCGGCAACCAACAAAGACTCCATGGCGTTGCATACACCATAGCGTCTAGTTTTTGCATTAATAGCGATGTTAATCGCCTTAGTAGCATCCGCTTGATCATCGATGTACACGTGGCAGTTCCCATCCAAGTGCTTGATCACAGGAATGCGCGCTTCTGCACTTACTCGCTGAATCAAACTCTTACCACCACGAGGCACGATTACATCAACAAACTCTGTCAAAGTTATCAGTTCCCCTACAGCAGAGCGATCGGTAGTTTCAACAACCTGAACCGAAGCAACGGGCAAGCCTGCTGCATTTAGACCCTGCTGTACACATTGAGCAATCGCCTGATTCGAATGGGACGCTTCTGAGCCACCTCGCAAAATAGCAGCGTTACCTGATTTTATACACAGGCTGGCCGCATCAACCGTCACATTAGGGCGAGATTCATAGATAATCCCTACGACCCCAAGTGGTACGCGCATTTTGCCAAGCTGAATACCTGATGGGCGAAAACTCATGCCCGAAATCTCACCCACTGGGTCCGCTAAATCCGCAACCTGCCTTAGGCCAATTACCATAGCGTCAATGCCTTCGTCTGTAACCCTTAATCGGTCGAGCATAGCCTCATCTAGGCCATTTTTTTCAGCCGCTGATAAATCTTTTTGGTTCGCTATTTTGAGGGCAGACCTTGCATTATTTAAAGCATTGGCCATGCTTATTAACGCATTATTTTTTGCCATGGTTGGAGCCGTCGCCAATACCTTTGAAGCGGCTTTCGCTTGGGCTCCCAATTGCTGCATATAATCAGCCACAGACATGACATTTTCTCTTAAAAATTTGTAAATATACCGGCGTCCATAGTATAGCCCGAATTATCGATCAATAGATCATAAGTCAGTACAAATACTGGATTTTTTCTATTCTCCCCAAGCGGGTACTAGTGTCTGTGGCAGGCCCAGTTGCGATAGAATTCGCGCCACCACAAAATCAACCATATCGGCTACACTTTGGGGCCGATTATAAAACCCAGGGCTAGCAGGGATTACCACTGCGCCCATGCGCGTTAATTTTAGCATGTGCTCCAGATGAATTTCAGAATAAGGCGCTTCTCTGGGCACTAAAATCAGTTGTCGGCGTTCTTTTAAATGCACATCTGCCGCACGCTCGATAAGGTTATTACTTGCACCACAAGCAATTGCAGACAAACTACCCGTGCTGCATGGGCACACAACCATGGCATCACCTCCACCAGAACCTGAGGCGACTGGAGCCATCCACTGTTGCTTACCAAATACCCGCAACTGGCCCTCTTTTGCGCCGTACAAAGCACTAAAAAAGGACTGCATTGTCGCCGTTGCAGAAGGCACTTTAAGGTCTGTCTCAGTAGCTAGCACGACCTGCGCTGCTGAGGAAACCATGAGTGACACTTCACATTGTGATGCTAATAAGCATTGCAGTAAACGCAATCCATATTGGGCGCCTGAAGCGCCTGTAATCGCCAGTGTGACTTTAAGCGCTCCCACTGAAAAGTTTGTGGGCACTGGTGGTGGGTTCATAAGCTTATTTAATGGGTGAATTTTAACCTTATTGTACCAGCTAAAAGCTTAGATGCTAGCTTGTGCTGAGAGACGGCCCAGCCAGAGCCTTAAAAACCCATAAAAACCCTTAAAAACCCTTAAAACCCTAGTAAATTAAACTTAAGCTGCAAGACTTTTTGTGACAAGTAACATATACTCTCCCCACTTTTTACGCGCCTTAATGGACCATTTTAAAAATCTCATGTTGAGCCTCAATCAAGCCCTTGAGCAATCCCAAGTCGATCCCCAACTTGTCTCCGTCGTCGACTCTATTACCAACACCTGTAAAAACATTGCTGAGCGCCTCCGTGGAGGCGCCCTAAGTGGCCTCTATGGGTCGGCTGAACAAGAAAATATTCAAGGGGAAGTGCAAAAGAAATTAGATGTTATTGCTAATGACTTGCTCAAACAGTCATTGCTTGCTAACCGCAGTGTCGCAGGTATCGCTTCAGAAGAAGAAGAAAATGTTATTGTGGGTAATGCAGAGGGCCGATACCTAGTCACTTTCGACCCGTTAGATGGCAGTTCAAATATCGATGTGAATGTTACTGTGGGAACTATTTTTTCTATACTAGCTCTGCCCAATAGCGACTCAACCTTTGCAGTCACTACTGATACTTTTTTACAAGCAGGCCATAAGCAGATCGCTGCTGGTTATGTCTTGTATGGACCCTCAGTCATTCTTGCCATGACCACAGGGCAAGGCGTGTCAATGTATAATCTAGGGGCAGATGGCGTTTTCTACCAGACAGAAGACCGCATTAAGGTGCCTGAACAGACCCAAGAGTTTGCCATCAACATGTCCAACCAACGCTTCTGGCAAGCACCCATGCAACGCTATATAAATGATTTACTGCTGGGTGACGAAGGCCCTTTAGGTAAACGATTTAATATGCGATGGATCGCTTCCATGGTAGCAGAAGTTCACCGGATTTTGACTCGCGGCGGGGTCTTTATGTACCCCTATGATAATCGGGATCCAAGCAAAGCTGGCAAACTCCGCTTAATGTATGAAGGCAACCCTATGAGTTTCCTCATTGAGCAAGCAGGAGGAGCGTCCAGCGATACCCAAAAACCCATCATGGACGTTAAACCCCATCATATTCACCAACGAGTACCTGTCATTTTAGGCTCAAAAGAAGAAGTTGAGCGTGTAAATAGCTACCACCAAAGCCCACTGACAGATTAGGTACTTTAGACAATATCATACTGTTATTAACCAATATTAGGATCAGACTAGATCATGAGCTACCAAAACATCCCCGCTGGTAAAGATTTACCGAACGACATTTATGTTGTGATTGAAATACCAGCCAACAGTAGTCCCGTAAAATACGAAATTGACAAAGACGCAGATGCTTTATTTGTCGATCGCTTTATGGCTTCGCCCATGTTCTATCCCGCTAACTACGGCTATATCAACAACACCCTTGCGGATGACGGTGATGCTTTAGACGTTTTGGTGGTCACTCCTTATCCTGTGGTGCCAGGCAGCGTTATTCGCTGTCGCCCAGTGGGTGTTTTAAATATGACTGATGAAGCGGGAGAGGACGCCAAACTTTTAGCGGTGCCCCATGAAAAGTTAACTCAAGCCTACAATGATGTGCATGACATTACTGACTTACCCGAAATGCTTCGTAACAACATTAAAGAGTTTTTTGAGAACTACAAGAACCTAGAAAAAGGAAAATGGGTCAAGGTTGAAAGTTGGGAGGGTGTGGACGCTGCAAAAGTCAAAATACAAGCAGCAGCTGCAGCATACAAAGGTTAGTTCCACATGATTAAGAGGCTGGATTTGCATACCTAAGCCATGGCGCGACGTGCAAACCAGCCTAACGGTTAACTCATGGCTAACCCTGGGTTAACAATTCTCTCAAGTCAATGATCGCAGCGTTAGCACGGGCGATGTAAGACGCCATAACCAAAGAGTGGTTAGCCACTAAACCAAAGCCCGAGCCATTCATAATTATGGGACTCCATAAGGTCTCTTGGGTGGATTCTAACTCGCGAATAATTTGTCTCAAGCTCACCAAAGCATTTTTCTTTTCCAACACCGATTTAAAATCTACTTCAATGGCTCGCAATAGCTGAATCAAGGCCCAACTGGCACCCCGCGCTTCATAAAACACGTCATCAATTTCTGACCAAGGCGTTTTAATGACGAACTCACTGTCCGCACTAGTCGACTGAGTTGCTGACGCATCACCTGCCAAGTCTGTATTTAATCGTTTCTGACCCACGCTGGCGCTCAGACGTTGCGACAAACTTCCAAGGCGGGTTTCTACGTCTCCTAACCAGCGAGTCAGATTATCAGCCCGAGCATAAAATTGCGCCTGGCTTTGTTGCTGATCTGAAAGCCGTTCTAGGTAGCGGATAAGAGCATTTATGCCTGTCAGGTACTCACCTTCACTGGACGGCAACATCCAGCTTTTACTGTCAAAATTAAATTGTGGTTCGGTAATCGCTAGATCTGGATCTTCAGTCGATTGGGATTGAGAACGGCTAAAGTCTTTGCGCATCGCACGAGATAAATCACGCACTTGAATCAACACGCCATATTCCCAATTAGGGATATTATCCATCCATACCCCTGGTAGGGACACATCGTTGGAAAGGTAGCCACCAGGTTTATTTAACATGGTGTTGGCAACATACAATAAGGCCTTCGTAGTGGCTGCGCCGGTGATAGTCTGTGCTGTGGGTGGCGGTGCAATATCGGGCTCACTATTCCAATACAAGCCTAGTACTGACGAGACTAGCCCATAAACAATCACTAACACTCCCAAAGTTCTGATGATCCAGTGGCTCCCATCAACATAATCCTCTTTAAGGTTGCGTAATCCTTGCTTGATGTTGGGCATTATGAGTTCCTTTGAATAGTGCTGATTAAAGCAGCAATGGCACCGTCTTTATATGGTGCTAGTTGGCGTAAACTTCAAGTTCATCCTTGCGAGCAAGGTAATTAACTTCTACACGCGCAGGACGACTGTGTTTTATATTAGCCCTAATTCGCTGCTCTGGATCAGCACTATTCATAGTTTGATAAAGCCAGCGCACTTGATCGTCTTTGGGGGCTACAATCAGCATCGTGGCTTTCAAAGCATGGGCCTTTTTCGCCACCCCTATTAACCATTGAACAAGCAGTGGATCTTGCTGATCTAATAACTGAGTCGGAACAAGTAGCTTTTGATTACGCATTGCTGCCACGGCAGTTGCTGGCGCTGGCACACTCACTTCTGCACTCACTTCTG
>DDCR01000125.1 GCA_002335115.1 Oceanospirillaceae bacterium UBA2001 | reverse complement strand
AGTTGTTTAACATTTCCTCTAACAACTGGCGGCGTTGGTCTATCTGGTCTCCTTGTAAAACAAACCCACACACGCTGCCTGCTTCATTTTTAAAACGCGCGCTGATGCCTGCTTCAGTTTGTTGTAATTGCCATTCGCCTAACTGTCCTAAGGGCGGTGGTAACAGCGTGATGGGGCAAGCGGGTGTCTTTACAACAACGGTCATTAAGGGATAATTCACCTCTGTGGAGGTACCAGTTAATGTCTGCGACAAAGCTTGGATACCCCAGTAAATCGGTGCAATATAGGGCTGCAACTGACCATTGAACTCTACACAATCACCTAAAGCATAGATATGTGGCACATTCGTCATGAGACGGGCATCCGTTTTGATGCCCACCCCACAAGTAATACCACTGTTGATGGCTAATTTTGTGCGCGCCTGCAAGCCTACCGCAGAGACAATGATGTCCACTTGTATTAGTTCATCATTATTGAGGGTGACTAAGTAACCTTTTTGCGGTTGGTTTGGGTCCATGTAATTAATGGTCTTAATGGTGTTATTCAAGTACCAGTTTACTCCCATGCTAGAGAGTGCCTTTTGCAACCGCAAGCCCACAGGTTGGGGGATCAAACGATCCATAGGCCACGACGTTAAACCGACCACATGTACCTGTTTACCCACTGACGCTAGATCATTAGCAAATTCGCACCCAATAAGACCATTACCAATCAATAATACCCGTTCTTTACCTTCAAGACGGTGCCGATAATGCGCATAATCTTCTAAGCTATTGACGCTAATAACGTCTGCGCTCGCATTACCTTCAAAAGGTATCTTAATCGCTTCCGCGCCTTGAGCTAAAACTAACTGGCCATAGGGTTGCTGGCCTATATTGGTGAACAATATTTGTGCCTTAGAGTCGATCCGTTCAACCCTGCAGTGGGTAATAATGCGGATATTCAAACGGTGGGCTCTATCGAGGGGCAACTCCACCACTAAGTCCTTAGCAGTCTCTTGCATGGCTAAGCCCGTAGATAAGGCTGGCTTAGAATAATGCATACCTTGATCTTGGGTTAACACCACCACCTCTAACTGGGCATTGAGTTTAACAATGGCTTCTGCAAGATTATAGCCAGCATAGCCTGAACCTATGATAACAATCGGGCCTTGAGGCTTTTCAGTGGCCTCCAGCACTAACGTCGCTGCCGTGGTATTGGCTCCTGACTGAATAGGCTCTGCAGGCATTTCAATCATTTCAAAATCTTCTTTGCCTACCAGACAATCTGGGCATAACCAATCTTCTGGCACATCATCCCAACGAGTGCCTGGTTCTATGCCATCATGGGGCCAGCCAAGGGCTTCGTCATAAATAAAACCACAAATAATACACAGCCATTTTTTATAGGGCGTAGATTCGTCATGAAGTGACATGCATAATTCTCTAAAGTGTTAAGCGAATGGCGATGTTTTTGGTGCGGACGTAATTATACAAAGCTTCTTGACCTTTTTCACGTCCAAATCCAGATTTTCCTACACCACCAAAAGGTGTACTAATACCTCCAGCAAACCACTCATTAACAAATACCTGACCGGCAACTAAGGCCCGACTGGCGCGCAAGGCTAAACTTACATTTTGAGTAAATACGCCCGCCACCAAACCAAAATCAGTGCCATTAGCCATGGCATAGGCTTGCTGCTCACTGTCAAATTTCATTAACACCAATACGGGGCCAAATACTTCTTGTTGCGCTATTTCTGTATCTACGGCTGCCTCAATAATAGTAGGGGGCATAAAATACCCGGTCCTAAGTAGGGCTTCACCACCGATTAAACATTTAGCACCCTGTGCTTTAGCACCTGCACACATGGCCACAATTTTATCCAACTGCGCTTGCGTTAGGATGGGGGTTACATCGGCTTCATCTTTGCCTGATCCGACAGATTTGGCAGCAAAAGAGGTCACTAAACGCTGCTTAACTTCGTCATAAATGCTCTCATGCACAATGAGCCTAGACATGGCCGAACAAACCTGTCCAGAATTAAATAAATTTCCCACTTCAGCGCTGGTAATGACTTGATCTAAGTCAGCATCTGCAAATACCACGCCTGCAGACTTTCCACCCAACTCCATGACACAAGGCACCACATATTCGGTAGCCGCTTGCATGATAGATTGACCCGTGGCAACAGAGCCTGTGAATACAATTTGATCGATATCATCATGAGACACAAGCGCTGCACCCGCCTCATGGCCATAACCACATATTATGTTCACTGCTCCAGGAGGCACTTCGGCCTTAACCATGGCTTCTGCAAGCAACGACACGGCCAAAGGTGTTAATTCGGGAGACTTGATGACGACACTGTTACCTGCCGCCAAGGCAGGTGCTAATGATCGAGCCACTAACGACACAGGGAAGTTCCATGGAATCACCTGAGCGGACACACCGAATGGTTCATACTCGGTAAAGTCTACTAACCCTTCCCCTAAGGGAATAGACTTACCTTCAATCTTATCAGCCATACCTGCATAATATTCAAAGTAACGCGCTGCCTCCTCAAATTCCCACTCCGCTTTACTCAAAGGTTTGCCATTTTCTAGGCACAATAATTCCCCACCCTGCTTAGCAAGGGCCCTAATTTGGGCTGCAATAGCATGCAACAATTGCATCCGTTCGTAGGGAGCCATATCTGCCATAAGTCTTAGCTCATGACATTGGCGAGCGGCACTCACCGCTTCATCGACCTGCTCAGACGTGGCACAGGCTATGGTCCCAATGAGCTCTCCAGTTGCAGGATTTTCGACTTCAATGCACTGTTCACTATCCACCCACTGTCCGTTAATAAAATTAGTCCGGTGAGTCACGCCCTGCTGCAACTGATTCATCACTTTAATTCCTTGTTGATTGTGTGCTTACAATTAAACGTTTGGCAGCCCATTGGTGAAAGTAATGAGTCGGATTATCTAATATGGGAGAGAACTTGCCCCCTTTAAATCCAGGCGAAGCACGACCCCGTTGCATGCCTTCCACTACGCCTACGTCTTCACCAAACACTTCCTTCCAAGCCTTTAAAGTTGCGTCTCGACAGCCCTTAAAAGTCTCCCCTATAGACTCATCACCCACATACATTAAGCGCACGTGTTCGACTGTCTGACTATGTGTAATGGGTTCTAATACAATCGCAAACGTGTGGTCAGCTTGGATACCCAAGAGCACATTAGGAAATACGGTAATGTATTCCGCTTCTTTCATGCGCTCTGTCTGCCATTCTGGAAATACCGGCAACCGTGTTCCTGCAGAATCAGCTAAGTTGTATACATTGGTGCCTTGACCTGCAAATTCATTGGCAAACATGATGTGGTAATGATCTTGAATACGAGAATATACGTTAAGCTTCGGATGAATCCATGGCAAATGATAGCTTTCACAGTAATTTTCTACGGCTAATTTCCAGTTACAAGCCACATTTAAGGTAAAAGCGCCTTGTAACTGGTCTCCCACTGGATCCTCTCTTCGCATACGGGCATAACCAGAACCACCTAAAAAAGGCTGCCAACGGGCCATCACTGGTGCAATAAACTGCTCAAACGGTTGAGCCTGTCCATCAAGGTTTACAAACACGATGTCAAACCAAACCGAACTAGACAACTGCTTCATGCCGTGTTGTTCACAGTTAAAGTGATCCAGTTTATGCACCCCGACACCACCCAAGTGGGGAGTGCCTTTAAGTTGCCCTGTTAAATCATAGGTCCATGAGTGATAAGGACACCGGATATTGCCTTGTACTGGACCTGCTGTATTGATCAGAATCATTCCACGGTGACTACACACATTATGAAACACCCGAATCACATCATCTTGACCACGCACAATGACCAATGGTAAGCCCATAAACGTAATCGGTTTAACGTATCCTAAGGTTGGTAAATCCCCAGCAAAACCAATGCCAGACCATGTCTTACCCAGAATACGGTCTCGCTCTTCGGCTAGCATATCTGGGTCATGGTAGAGAGCATTAGGGAGGCCGCTCGCATCTTCAATGGGCAGCATGATGTTTTCAAGGCTGGTGAGTGGAATGCGGTCTAAGATGTCCATGTTAGGATCCTAAAATTGACGTCAATCAAACGGTAGCCACACGTTGCGTGAAAAGGGTTTTATGCACAAACAACTTAACCGCTGATTCGGCAGAGCTTTTATTCGTTGCTACTTTATCAAAGGCCACTAGCACATTAAGCGGTGGTGAAATATTGAGGGCTAAAGACATGATTAAAATCCGTACGTTACGTATTCTGGAGTATGCCTTGCTTGGCAGCTTTATTAAACCGTAAAAGATTTAATATTTTAATAACTTTTTATTCATTATAAGTTTGTTTTATAATTTACCCATGAAAAATATTCCTACCGAACTATTACGCACCTTCACTACCATTGTTGACTTAGGTGGCTTCACCCTAGCGGGTGCACTGTTAGGACGCTCCCAACCGGCCATCAGCCTGCAAGTAAAGCGATTGGAAGACTTGTTAGGTATTAGGGTGTTTCAAAGAAACAATGGTCTTCAAGTCACTGAAGAAGGTGAGGTCTTACTTGGTTTTGCCAGACGAATGCTCGATATTAATGACAGTGCGGTGACCCGTTTAGCGAAAAGTCGCATTTCTGGGCAGGTGCGGTTGGGTATACCTAATGACTTTGAAGTGTCGTTTTTACCTCGATTATTGAGCCAATTTGGACAAGCCCACCCTGAAGTCAGTTTAGAAGTAAATTGTGATTTGAGTGTGACCTTATTAAAAGATTTCCAACAAGGGCATTACGACCTAGTTTTGGCGACAGATAGTTTAGAAGAAACTCTGCAACCCAATACGGAGGATGAGTTTCATGAAACCATCGTATGGGTCACTAACGGCCATTTTGACTGGTCTGACCAACAACCTATACCTCTGGTGGTCTACCCTATTGGATGCCGCTACCGACAACAAATAATCAGCAAACTCAATGCGGCTGGTATTGCCTGGCGCATCGCCTATAGCTCGTCTAGCCTACTCGGTATCCAAGCTGCTATTGAAGCAGGGTTAGGTATTAGTGCCCTCGCTCAGAGCACTGTGCCGCAAGGTTTGCATAGTCATTTGAAAATCGAAAACAGTCCTCAATTGGGCCACGTAAAGTTGGTCTTCAAGCATGACCGAAGCAATCAAACAGATGCCACAAAACGGCTTTACGAATACCTTTACACGGGCCTAGAGCAATCATCTAGTTAGGATGAGCATACCAGCGGTGGCCATAAGACCGGACGTAGCACGATTCAGCCTTTGTACTGATTTATGTTGGTTAAATAATTTTCGGGCTTTGCTTGCACCAAAAGCGATGAGCATCAAACCCAGCATCAACGCCATAAAATTAAGGCCAACAACCCAAATGACATCTGGGTTGGTTAACACTGTCAAATCGACAAAGGTGGGTAAAAAGGCAATGTAAAATAGCATCACTTTTGGGTTAGTGGCCGATATGAGCATGCCTTCTGCATAACTCAAAATAAAACCTACGCCTTTAGAGCGGGTCTGAATGGCAGCGTTCCCATTTAATACAATAGGGGCGTGCCATATCTGCCAAGCGAGGTAAAATAAGTAGACTGCGCCACACCACCGAATGACAACAAAAATCAATTGATATTCGTTAGCAATGTAAGCCAGACCCCACACCACTAGGAGTAAATAGACAATATCGCTTATTGTCATGCCAATGGCTAAACCCCAACAGGCATTCCCACCCTGTTTCAACGCTTTAGCGATCAGTGCAAAAACTCCAGGCCCAGGAGTAATCGAAAATACAAACACAGCCACAAAATAGGCTAACGAAAACTCCACTGTCATTGCACCACCTAACAACCAATTAACTAATTTTACCCGTCGCATGTTACCTGATCTGCAGCAGACAATGACAATAAATTCACAATTGACCCCTGTGCCTTGCAGAGTTAATATGCGCCCTTAACAGTTTAGGCTTTTGAACACCTTTCAAGGGTCTAGTTAGGGGGTTATGTGGGGCCTAT
>DDCR01000152.1:520-7941 GCA_002335115.1 Oceanospirillaceae bacterium UBA2001 | reverse complement strand
GGCTTAAATAGCGGGTTAGGTTGCGGGGCTAGGTCGCGGGTTTGAGTGATGAGTCTCACCCACCACAAGGCCTTTAACTAAACACCATTATGGGCTATGGGTTGCTAATAAGTATACCTACCCACGCCTCACCATGGCAATGACAGGTATCGGCAGTACTGGAGCCTAGCTGCAGTATATGTTGTTCTTGTACTTGTGTTTGCTGCCTGTTGTTGAGCTGAAAATGGGTGTTGCCTTGAATACTGAAAAGCAAAAATAAGTCACCGTTTAAATCTATTTTTTGGCTCTTTTCCTGCTGGCTGGTGAAGACTTTGGCGCGACAATCTTTGCGTCTAGTCATTAAGTTGAAATCAAGAATTGGCCCATCATGGAGACACGCATCGATGAGGTCTTCGCCTTTAAAGTGGGCAGCATCTAGAGTTTCTGAGAGACGCCATTGCTGACCTACTTGGTCTGTGAGTGTCATCCCTTTGCCATGCATTAGAAGCAAACAGCGGTCATAGCCAGAAAAGTCTGAAAAGGCGCCATCCTGTGTTACCTCAGCCATGCTAAGGCGCCACTGAAAAGAGTCACCAGACCAGTGTTTTACTAATTCAATCGTTGAGCCTAAACCATTGCGCCACGGCATAGTAATAAAGTCTTCTGGTTTAGTTATATTGAATTCAGTCATGTGATTTGGCCCGCAACAATGCGGTGCTTTACTAATTGGCCACCCAGCCAGTAACTCAATTCTGCAGGTTTTTGAATATCCCAACACACAAAATCAGCAGCATAACCGACTTTAAGCTGGCCATGGCTATGGCCTAAACCAAGAGCCTGAGCACCATGACGGGTGGCTCCTTGCAATGCTTCTAGTGGTGTAAAGCCAAATAAGGTGCAGGCCATGTTCATCATTAAACGCAAGGACAAAACTGGCGCTGACCCTGGATTACAATCACTGGCGATGGCCATAGGTACACCTAGTTCACGGAGGCGCTGTATGGGTGGTTGTTTGGTTTCTTTGAGGCAAAAAAATGCCCCTGGCAGAATCACGGCAACAGTACCCGCAATGGCCATGGCTTTGGCGTCTGCATCACTAAGATATTCTAGATGATCACTGGACAACGCCTTATAGCGAGCCGCTAAGCCAGAGCCTCCTAGGTTAGAAAGTTGTTCAGCATGAAGCTTTACGGGTAAGTCAAAGGCGAGGGCCGTGTCAAATACCCGTTCAATTTGAGCCACAGAAAAGGCAATGCCTTCACAGAAACCGTCAACTGCGTCGGCCAGGCCAGCTTTGGCTATGGTGGGTATGATTTCTTCACACACCAAATCAATGTAAGCATCAGCTTGACCCTGAAATTCGGGGGGTATGGCATGGGCCGCCAAACATGTGGTCTGCAAGGTCACCGATAGTTTTTCACCAAGGGAGCGAGCGACGCGCAACATTTTTTCTTCTGTGACTAGGTCTAAGCCATAACCCGATTTCACTTCGACACAAGTCACACCGTCAGCCATAAGGGCGCAGAGGCGCTTTTCTGCAGCAGTGAATAAGGCTTCTGCGCTAGCATTTCTGGTATCAGTCACAGTGGAAACAATGCCGCCACCAGCCTTAGCAATGGCTTGATAACTTGCCCCTTGTAGACGCATCTCATATTCGGCGCTGCGATCACTACCAAATACTAAGTGAGTATGACAATCAACCAAACCAGGCGTAACCCAACCACCACCCAAGTCGATTATTGTTGCCTCGTGGTGAGGTAATTCAGAAACTGGGCCTAACCAAGTAATTTGGCCATGTTTAACCCCTATCGCTGCATTTTCAATGGGGCCATAATCCTTGGTAGACACCATGGTAGCAGCATGAAAACCAACGTAAATCGTATCAAAGGAAGGCATTTTTGTATCCTGTGTGGGCAACCTATCACCCACTAATTAGTGCTGGATAGTGTGCCACTTGGCATCATGTCATTATGGCAAGCGGTAGCTAACAGTTCATTAGCAGCTGCAATGTCTGTGGCAAAGTAACGGTCTTTGTCATAGAAAGGCACACGTGCCCGTAAACCAGAGCGAGCCTGTTCGAGCAACGGACTGGAATTTAAGCCGGTGCGAAAATCTAAGCCTTGCACCGAAGCTAAGAGTTCTACTGCTAAAATACCGCGGGTATTTTCGCTCATATCTCGCAAACGGCGCGCTGCAAAAGTGGCCATAGACACATGATCCTCTTGATTAGCTGAAGTAGGTATGCTGTCCACACTAGCGGGGTGAGCAAAAGTTTTGTTTTCACTTGCCAAGGCGGCAGCAGTCACCTGAGCAATCATAAAGCCTGAATTCACACCCCCATTATCGACTAAAAAAGGGGGTAATTGGCTAAGGGCTGAATCAATTAGTAAGGCCATACGCCGCTCTGATAAACTGCCAATTTCGGCAATGGCTAAGGCTAAATTATCAGCCACCATAGCCACTGGTTCGGCGTGAAAATTACCCCCAGAGATAATGTCTCCCTCATCAGCAAAGACTAATGGGTTGTCTGATACCGCATTAGACTCGACTTCCAAGACGCCGGCAGCGTGGCGGATCTGCTCTAAACAAGCGCCCATAACTTGAGGCTGGCAGCGCAAAGAATAGGGGTCTTGTACCTTATGGCACTGGTCATGTGAGAGACCCACTTCACTATTTTCAGTGAGGAGATGGCGGTAGGCCTTAGCAGAATCAATTTGGCCTTTGTGCCCCCGCACTTGGTGGATACGTTCATCAAAGGGGCTGCGACTACCCAAGGCTGCTTCGACAGAGAGTGCACCACAGACTGTAGCTGAGGCCCATAAGTCTTCACTATGGAATAAGCCTTGTAGGGCAAAGGCGGTAGATACTTGAGTGCCATTGAGTAGGGCTAGTCCTTCCTTTGGGGCTAAGGTCACCGGTTTCAAACCCGCTATTTTCAATGCCGCTATTCCAGAAATTATTTCGCCTCGGTAACGGGCTTGGCCTTCGCCCAATAACACGGCGCTCATATGGGCTAAAGGAGCCAAATCACCTGAGGCACCCACTGAACCTTTTTCAGGAATGCAGGGAAAAACTTCCGTATTAATGAGGGTCATTAATGCTTCAATCACGCTTAAGCGGATGCCAGAGAATCCACGCGCTAAACTATTGATCTTGAGTACCATGACCAACCGAACGGTCGCATCGTCCATGAATTGCCCAATGCCTGCTGCATGAGACAAGACAATAGAACGTTGCAGTTCCTCAAGGTCGTCTACCTCTATTCGGGTGTTAGCCAGTAGCCCAAACCCAGTATTGATACCGTATACTGTTCTATTTTCCTCAATCATTTGATTGACCAGTTGCTGGCTTTTATGAATAGCAGGCAGAGCATGGCTGGCGATAGACACATTAACCCGATGGCGGGCTACTTTGCGCAATTGCGCAAGTGTGAGAAGGCCAGGCTGAATTTCAAAGGTGTACATAAGAAGCCTCAGTGAATTTAGTTCTGCTTAATCATGGGAAGGTTTAAGCCCTGCTGTTGGGCGCACTCTATAGCAATGTCGTAGCCGGCATCTGCATGGCGCATAACACCTGTGGCTGGATCGTTGTGGAGCACACGGGCAATACGTTCGGCGGCTTCGTCAGTGCCATCACAAACAATCACCATGCCTGAATGTTGTGAAAAGCCCATGCCCACGCCACCTCCATGGTGTAAAGAGACCCAGGTAGCCCCTGATGCTGTATTGAGCAGGGCATTAAGTAAGGGCCAATCAGATACGGCATCAGAGCCATCGCGCATGCCTTCTGTTTCTCGGTTAGGACTAGCCACAGAACCCGAATCTAGGTGATCGCGTCCAATCACAATGGGGGCTTTGACTTCGCCAGAGCGTACCATTTCATTAAAGGCCAAGCCAAGTTTGGCGCGCTGGCCAAGTCCAACCCAACAAATACGGGCTGGTAAACCTTGGAACTGAATGCGTTCACGAGCCATAGTGAGCCAATTATGTAAATGGGCATCATCAGGAATAAGTTCCTTAACCTTGGCGTCTGTGCGATAAATATCTTCCTTATCGCCAGATAAGGCAACCCAGCGAAAGGGCCCGATACCACGGCAAAAGAGTGGCCGAATATAGGCAGGCACAAAGCCTGGGAAGTTGAAGGCATTTTCTACGCCTTCTTCAAGCGCGACTTGGCGGATATTGTTGCCGTAATCTACGGTAGGAATACCTTGCTCATGGAATGCCAGCATGGCTTTAACATGAGTGGCCATAGATGCCTTGGCGGCCAATATTGTGTCTGCAGGTTGATCAGTCGCATTTTGACGATAGCTTTCCCAATCCATATTTTGCGGTAAGTAACCATTTAAAGGATCGTGGGCAGAGGTTTGATCGGTGACTAAATCTGGTTTAACGCCACGTCTTACTAACTCTGGTAAAATGTCTGCCGCATTTCCCAGCAAGCCTATCGACTTGGCCTCACCCATTTGTGTGTAGTGTTCAATCCGTTGCAAAGCATCATCAAGATCCTTGGCTTGTTCATCTAGGTAGCGAGTTTGTAAGCGCAGGTCAATACGACTTTGTTGACATTCGATGTTAAGGGAGCAAGCACCCGCCAAGCTTGCTGCTAATGGCTGTGCCCCGCCCATACCGCCAAGCCCCGCTGTAAGAATCCAGCGCCCTTTTAGGCTCCCACCAAAGTGCTGTCGCCCAGCCTCCACAAAGGTTTCGTAAGTACCCTGAACAATGCCCTGGCTACCGATATAAATCCAACTACCGGCTGTCATTTGGCCAAACATAGCCAAACCTTTCGCATCCAACTCATTAAAGTGGTCCCAGGTGGCCCAATGTGGAACCAAATTTGAATTAGCAATTAACACTCGCGGAGCATTACTATGGGTTTTGAACACCCCAACAGGTTTGCCAGACTGGACGAGTAGCGTCTCGTCATCTTCAAGCTCGGTCAGTGATGCCACTATTTGATCATAACTAGCCCAGTCTCTAGCCGCCCGACCGATACCACCATAGACCACCAGTTCGTTGGGATTCTCTGCCACCTCTGGGTCGAGGTTGTTCATTAGCATGCGCAGAGGTGCCTCAGTTAGCCAGCTTTTAGTGCTGATTGTACTGCCCGTAGGTGCTTTAATATCGCCATGGCGGGTGCGGCGTGCGGTGAGTTCCTGAGGACTAATCATGGGCATTTTCCTTACATGTATATACAAGTAATAAAAGATACGCCCATTTTAATACTCTGGCAAGTAAAATGTAGCCACTAGATGCGTCCAAAATGCCCAAATAATTGAAAAAGATGACCTGGAGAAAGCAATCTAGCACTGGTGACAATTGTCTTGCCAGACCAAGTTCGACGTTTTATTTGGAGGCAGGCTTGGGTTGAATTAATCGCCAGCTGCTGGGCTTCAATAGCGTTTGGAATGACGGCTTCTACTAAATGCTCACCTTCAGTAATAGGGGCGACTTTATTTAGATAAGCAAAGGGTGTTAATTGAGTAAAGTCTTGTTGGCCGTAGTTTGGCACCAAGGTAGCATTCACAATACGTTGTTCTAATTGAATGGGCTGTTGATCTTCAAGATGAATTAAAGTTGACTTAAAAATAATTTCACCCGTACGCACCCCAAGTCGTAAAGCTTGATCTGTATTCGCTTTAACTGATTGTAATCCAACAACTATTGTTTCATGCTTGTGACCTCGGTCAGCAATTTCTTGGGCAATATTGTGCACTTCAAATAATGCCGAATGGGCTTTTTGGGGAGCCACAAAGGTGCCCACGCCTTGCTGGCGAATAAGCACTCCATCGGCGGCGAGTTCTCTTAACGCCCGATTCACCGTCATGCGGCTCACGCCTAAAGCGTTCACCATTTGGGCTTCAGATGGCAAGCGTTGCTCTGGCATCCAATTGGATGACTGTATGTTCTCTAAAATGGCGCTTTTTAGTCGAGCATAAATGGGTGCATTGGTATTAGGCAGCGCATTTAATAAACTTTGAGTGGTATCTGCTTGAGGAATATTCACAAGGGGCCCATAGGTTTTGGTTCTGCTTGGAGTATACAATCTTGACTTGACTATGCCAATTCATGTAATGTCTATACAAGTTAAACACATCCTACCATGAGAGTGCCAATAATGGACCAAGTTTACTTTGCCAACCAAGCTTTAATCTCCTCAGGCTGGGCTAACAACGTAAAAATCATCGTCACTAACGGCGTTATTAGTCACCTTGAAACTAATCAAACGACCCATGAGAGCCAGCAAGGGTGTCACATATTAGCAGGTCCGGTTCTACCTGGTATGGTGAATCTTCATTCACATGCGTTCCAAAGGGCCATGGCTGGCTTGGCTGAAGTGTGTTTAGATCCGCAAGACAGTTTTTGGAGTTGGCGAGATCTAATGTATGGGTTAGTGGCCAAATTGAACCCCCAACAAGTCGGGCAAATTGCGACTTATCTCTATATCGAGATGCTCAAAGCGGGTTACACCCAAGTAGCTGAGTTTCATTATTTGCATCATCAACAAAGTGGTCAGGCTTACGACAACCCTGCGGAAATGGCCCTACAAGTTCGACAAGCGGCAGTTGATGTGGGCATTGGCCAGACCTTATTGCCGGTGCTGTATAGCCATTCAGGTTTTGGGGGTCAGGCTCCCAATGGGGGCCAAACTCGCTTTATTCATGATCTTGATGGTTACTTGCGTCTGCAAGAGCAATTAGGCCAAAACATGGACAGTTTGAAGCATAACCAAGGCTTATGTTTTCATTCTTTGCGAGCGGTGACGAAATCACAAATGCAAACTGCATTATCAAGCCTGCCACAAACTTGGCCAGTGCATATCCACATTGCGGAGCAAACAAAAGAAGTCGATGATTGCATTGCTTGGAGTGGTCAGCGGCCAGTAGAGTGGTTAGCGAATGAAGTAGGGTTTGACGCGCGCTGGTGTTTAATTCATGCCACCCATGTGAGCCAGCAAGAAGTAAAAATTATTGCTGACAGCCAAGCTGTTGTTGGTTTATGTCCCAGCACTGAAGCCAATTTAGGTGATGGCATTTTCCCCATCACTGATTTAATAGCCCAAGGTGGCCGCTTTGGTGTGGGTTCCGATAGTCATGTGTGTGTCTCTGTAGCAGAAGAGTTACGGTTATTAGAATATGGTCAGCGTTTGCGAGACCAGCAACGCAATCGCGTTTATAGTAATGACCAACCTAGTGTGGGAGATTTTATTTACCAAACCAGCGCAGTGGGTGGTAATGCCGCCTGTAACATTAATACTGGCCTGCGCGTGGGTGCCCGCGCTGACTTTATAACCTTGGACACTAGCCATCCTCTATTAGCCTCAGCTAAGCCAGAACAATTGATCAATCGCTGGACTTTTGGTATTAATCACAACCCAGTGAGAGATGTCTTTGTGGCGGGTGAGCAGGTGGTTGCTGCGGGTTGTCATAACCTTGAAGA
>DDCR01000152.1:0-423 GCA_002335115.1 Oceanospirillaceae bacterium UBA2001 | reverse complement strand
AGAGGCCGTTCTAAACGGCGATTCAGATTTAACCTTGCCTGCAAAGATTGCGCAAGCTTCAAAGGTCACATACTATACATTAGAAGATGTTGATTTTATAAGAGGTTTTAAGGCTTTGAACTTTTGTAAACAGCGAGTCATGGAGGTTTTAAGTAAGGGTGACCTTAACGACTCGACGAGTCGAGTGTGTGACTTATTCCTATCCATTCTAATACTACTTAACCTTGTGGCTGTGTGCCTAGAATCTGTTGACTCGATCAACCTCCAGTATCATCGCCAACTGATGATGTTTGAATGGTTTTCCGTGTCTATATTTCTGGTTGAATACCTACTGCGTATTTGGTCCATTACGGCAGACAACTCAGCGCGGGGTGCAACCCCTTGGGGCCGTCGCAGTTCCTATATTTTTAGTTTTACCGGCAT
>DDCR01000183.1 GCA_002335115.1 Oceanospirillaceae bacterium UBA2001 | reverse complement strand
GCATATCTTTCATACCGTGGACAAGCCACTAATGCTGATCAACTAAAAGCTTATTTTGTACTCAGTACCAAAGGCTTAGTCAGCCAACAAACAGCCATTGTCGATTTGTTAAAGGACACTTTATTATCGGTACGCTTTGATGAAAAACAGCGAGTGAAAGAACTGGTGGGACAACTTCGTTCACGCCGCCAACAAAGTGTGGGGCAATCTGGGCATAGTTTTGCACTGGGAGCGGCCAGTCGGAATATGAGCGCCGGTGCAAACCTTGCATTTAATGTAAGCGGTCTGCAAGGACTGATCTGGCTGCAACAACTTGATGATAGCCTAAAGGATGAAAAATGTTTGTCAGACTTGTGCCAACAACTGACAGCACTTCAAGAACAGCTAGGCAAACAGCCATTGCAATTGGCAAGTGTAGGTGAAAAGCTACACCAATCGCACATTGAATCTACGTTTACTTCAGCGTTTTCTGAGCAAGTGGGGGCATTAAAAGGGGATGTGCAATGGGCCTTTAATAAAGCTCATACCCAAGCTAATTATCAACCTATTCAGCAGTTATGGACCACTAATACGCAAGTTAATTATTGCGCTCGGTCTTTCCCTACGGTATCGAGTGCCCATCCAGATGCCGCTTCTCTCGTAGTGCTGGGTGAGGTGCTGCGTAATGGTTATCTTCATCGTGCCGTGCGTGAACAAGGTGGCGCATATGGTGGGGGAGCAGGACAGGATAATAATAATGCTTGTTTCCGCTTTTATTCCTACCGTGACCCACGCAGTGAAGAGACCTTTAATGATTTTAGTGCTTCTGTGGACTGGGTGCTATCCAACCAATTGCTCCCACAGCATCTTGAAGAGGCTGTGCTTGGGGTTATTGGAAGTCTTGATAAACCAGGATCGCCTGCTGGAGAAGCGCTACAGGCCTACCAAAACCAACTGCATGGTCGCCATGCTGATGTTCGCCAAGCTTTTAGACTAGCTCTGTTAGCCGTGACATTAGAATCTTTAAAAAATGTGGCAGCAACCTATTTAAAAGACAAGCAACCCTCAGAGGCTGTTGTTGCGCCAGCAGAATTGAGTGAACATGATTACTTCAAAGATTTTGAAGTTTATAGTGTTTAAAAAGGTATCGATGATCACTCATAAGTTTGAAAAGCTGTCTTACTAGTCAGTTTTTTTGACGCCAAACTTTATATCGTTATAATGGTTTTTAGTTTTACTTTAAGTGCTGGGGTTTCATGCTCAATAAGTCGAATAATAATGCACGACCAGTGTTGTTACAGGTTAAAGATATTAGTAAAAAATTTGGCGATTTTTATGCCAATGATACGGTCAACCTAGCCATAGAAACAGGCAAAGTTCATGCTTTGTTAGGTGAAAATGGAGCTGGAAAGTCGACTTTAGTAAAGATGATGTATGGCGCTTTGCAGCCCACAGCAGGTCGTGTTTATTGGCAAGGGAAACCAGTCTCGATTGCAAGCCCTGCTCATGCTAGAGAGTTGGGCATTGGCATGGTATTCCAACACTTTTCGTTGTTCGAAGCCCTCACTGTGGCAGAAAATATAAGCCTTGCTCTGCCTCAATCTCTGCGACAAGGTGATTTGAGTCAACGCATAGCTAATTTGTCACAAGACTATGGCCTGCCTCTCAACCCCGATGCTTTAGTTGCTGACTTGTCTGTCGGTGAACGGCAACGTATTGAAATTGTGCGTTGTTTGTTGCAACAACCTAAATTATTAATTATGGATGAGCCGACCGCGGTACTGACCCCACAAGAGGCCCAAGGTTTATTTTCAACCTTACGTCGTTTGGTTAAAGAAGGATGTGCGGTGCTGTACATCTCCCACCGATTGGAGGAAGTTAAACAAATTTGTCACGATGCAACTATTTTGCGTCATGGAAAACTGGTTGCACAAGTTGATCCCCAAGTGGAAACTGCGGCTACACTGGCCCAATTGATGGTAGGGGCGAGTGTGCATCAAGTTAGCCGTGATGCCAATGGTCAAATGGGTGATGTTTTATTGTCACTGTCTCATCTCAAACAAGTCGCCTCTACACCTTTTGGGGTTGATCTTGTTAATGTCAGCCTAGAGGTTAAAAGTGGTGAAATACTCGCCATTGCTGGTGTTGCAGGCAATGGTCAAAGTGAATTATTTAGTGTCATTTCAGGTGAAGAATGTAACCCAAGTCAAGATTATATTGCCTTGTTAGGACACGTGTGCGACGGCCTCAATATTAATCAAAGGCGTCGACTGGGAGCGGCTTTCGTGGCTGAGGAACGGATGGGACATGGTGCCGTAGAGCACTTAAGCTTAACAGAAAATATTTTACTTTCTCGTCATGCTTGTAATGACACTGAATCCTCATTAAATCTTGGCTGGTTGGGCATCGATCGGCATCAGTTAAGCCAATTGAATGAGACCATCAGTGCTGAGTATGACGTGCGAAAGTCGACTCAAGACGCGACTGCAGGCTCTTTGTCTGGGGGTAATCTACAGAAGTTTGTGGTTGGGCGTGAACTGAATCGAAAACCCCAAGTTTTAGTGATTAACCAGCCCACTTGGGGGGTGGATGCGGGTGCAGCAGCCCTTATTCGCCAAGCTGTCATTGATTTATCTCGTCAAGGTAGTGCCATTTTGATTATTAGCCAAGACCTTGATGAAATTTTTGAATTGGCCGATAGCATTGCCGTAATGTCTCGGGGGCAACTGTCATCTACCTATGCAGCAGAAGACCTTTCGCGCGAACAAATAGGTCTGATGATGGCGGGGTCCCATGAGCAGACTGACCGAGCAACGGGAGCTTAACATGCAGTTAATTTTAGAAAAACGCAGCCAAGCTTCTAGCATAATGAACCTATGGTCCCCTGTATTGGCTATCTTTTTGACGATCATAATGGGTGGCCTAATTTTTGCGATGATGGGTAAGCCTCCTTTGACAGCGCTGTACCTGTATTTCATTGATCCCTTGACCAGTTGGTGGTCCATAGAAGAGGTATTAGTTAAAGCTGGGCCATTGGTATTGATTGGTGTGGGTTTAGCCGTTTGTTTTAAGGCTAATGTGTGGAACATCGGTGCTGAGGGACAACTCACTGTTGGTGCCCTTATGGGGGCTATGGTTCCCGTGTTGTGGGGTGAATGGCAGTCGCCGTTAGCACTGTTAGCCATGTTATGCCTAGGGGCACTCGGTGGGGCACTGTTTGGCTTGATTCCTGCTTGGTTAAAGACTCGTTTTGGGGTTAATGAAATCCTGACTAGTTTGATGCTGGTTTATATCGCACAGTTATTATTAGATTGGGTGGTACGCGGCCCATGGAAGGACCCCCAAGGGTATAACTTTCCAAAGTCAGTGGCATTTGAAGGTTGGCATCTTTTACCTATGTGGGGTGACGGCCGCATGCACCTGGGTTTAATCGTGTCTTTGATCGCTGCCTTGGTCTTATTTTGGGTCATGCGCCATACCCTCAAAGGTTTTGAAATTAAGGTGGTTGGCAGCGCTCCAAGAGCCGGTGCTTTTGCCGGTTTTTCACACCTTAAAATGGTCTGGTTCTGCTTTGCTTTGTCTGGCGCACTGGCTGGTCTTGCTGGTTTAATCGAAGTCGCAGGCCCCATTGGCCAGTTACAACCACATATCTCTCCAAATTACGGTTTTACAGCGATTATTGTGGCATTTTTGGGACGTTTAAACCCACTAGGCGTCATATTTGCAGGTCTTTTGCTAGCGGTAAGCTACATTGGTGGTGAGGGAGTACAAATCGAATTAGGTATTTCGGATAAGACCACTCAAGTGTTTCAGGGCATGCTTTTATTCTTTATTTTGATGTGTGATACATTAATTCTATATCGACTTAAATGGATAGGACGTCAAGTGAATCAAGGAAGCCAAGTGAATCAAGCCAGAAAATTGAGTGAAGGTGGCGCATCATGAGTGCATATGAAGCCATAATTCTAACCATCATAACCGCGTCGACACCTCTGTTGTTAGCCGCTATTGGCGAGTTGGTCGTTGAGCGTTCAGGTGTACTTAACCTAGGAATAGAGGGCATGATGGTGATGGGAGCCGTAACTGGCTTCGCTGCTTCCTATGTGACAGGGTCACCTTGGTTAGGCGTTTTGGCTGCAGTTTTGGCGGGTGTTGCAACATCCATGTTATTTGGCTTATTAACGCAAACTTTAATGACGAATCAAGTGGCAACGGGTTTGGCGATTACATTACTGGGTTTAGGGCTTTCGGGTTTAATTGGTAGTGGGTTTGTGGGTTTACCCGGTGTCAAATTAACCAGTGTGTCTATTACTGGACTGACGGATCTACCCTATGTGGGACGGTTAGTTTTTGACCAAGATCCACTCGTCTACTTGTCTGTGATCTTAACCCTAGGTGTGGCTTATATTTTGAAACACACTCGAGTGGGTTTAATTATTCGTGCTGTGGGTCAAAACCATCATTCGGCTCATGCTTTAGGTTATCGAGTGGTCACCGTACGTTATGCTTGTATTGCATTTGGTGGCGCTACGTCTGGTCTTGCTGGGGCTTATTTATCCTTGGTGTATACCCCACAATGGATAGAAAATATGACTGCGGGAAGGGGCTGGATTGCCTTAGCATTGGTGGTATTTTCTACTTGGTTGCCCGCAAGATTAGCTGCGGGAGCCTATTTATTCGGTGGCGTTTGGATTTTGGGGCTGTATGCCCAAGGCATGGGTATCGGTATTCCGGCGCAGTTGTTATCGTCACTGCCCTATGTTGCAACTATTTTAGCGTTGGTTATCATCTCAACCAATCGGCGTTTATCTGTGATCAATACCCCGGCCTCTTTAGGGCAAGGGTTTGTGCCTGATCGTTAAGCTTCGCTTAAGGTCAATATTTCTGTAACATTTTAATAATTATTCATCATATTTGATGAGGAGAATTTTATATGAATAAGTTGCTTAAAGCTGCTGCCGGCATCGTCCTAGCTTCAGCACTGTCTGTTTCTGCGATTGCTGCAGATAAACTCAAGGTAGGATTTATCTACATTGGCCCGCCTGGAGATCACGGCTGGACCTATCAACATGATCAAGGACGTCAGGCCATTGATGCCCACTTTGGTGATAAAGTGGAAACTGTGTTTGTTGAAAATGTGCCTGAAGGCCCAGATGCTGAACGCACCATTACGCGACTAGCACGCCAAGGTGCAGGCTTAATTTTCACCACTTCATTTGGTTATATGGATCCAACGATGAACGTTGCAGCTAAATTTCCAGACGTTAAATTTGAACACGCCACGGGCTACAAAAGAAGTGATAACGTATCGACTTACGGCGCGCGCTTTTATGAAGGACGTTATGTCATTGGTCAGATCGCTGCGCAGATGTCAAAGTCGGGAGTAGCAGGATACATTGGTTCTTTCCCTATTCCTGAAGTAGTGCGGGGTATCAACTCTTTCTTGTTGGGTGCGCAAACGGTTAATCCGGACTTTAAACTTAAAGTCGTATGGGTTAACTCTTGGTTTGACCCAGGCCGTGAAGCCGATGCGGCTAAGGTATTGATCAGCCAAGGTGCGGATATTATTACCCAACACACAGACTCTACAGCAGCAGTGCAAGTGGCAGAAGAGCAAGGTGTTAGTGCCTTTGGTCAAGCCTCTGATATGGCTGCCTTTGCGCCCAATGCCTTGTTAACTTCTATTATTGATAACTGGGCTGACTATTACATTGCCCGTACTCAAGCGGTATTGGATGGTTCTTGGGTGAGTACTGATACCTTTGGTGGTATGGATGCCAACATGGTTGAAATGGGGCCCTTCATAAATATGCCAGCAGCTGTTAAAGCGAGAGCCGAAGCAACCGCTGAAGCCATTAAAACAGGTAAATTACATCCGTTTGCTGGCCCTGTATATAAGCAAGATGGCAGCATAGCTGCAGCTGCAGGAACGACTGTCGATATGGGCACTTTGCTGGGTATGGACTGGTATGTTCAAGGGGTTGATGACCAGCTCTAAGTGAGTCGAATCTGTGCACTGGTAAACGCCTTAACCACGTGACCAAATAGCATAAAAAAAACCCGCTTTAGCGGGTTTTTTTAGTTATTTTTTAATTTTGGTGACGTTCACAAAGAGGCTTAACTTCTGGCCTGGTTGCAAGTATTTTTTCAGACGCCTATTCCATTTTCTAATGTCTTTCACCGTCACACTAAAACGCTGGGCAATGGTTGATAGGTTATCGCCAGAACGTACTTTATAGGTTAGTTTCTTAACGACTTTGCGGCCTGGTCTGGCCAGCTTGGTTGTGGTGCTGCGCGGCCAAATGCTCAACTTATCACCAATTTGCAGCACGGATCGGGTTCCCAATTTATTCCAACTAGCAATTTGTTTAATGCTAATTTTGTACTTTTTAGCGATCTTCCACAGGCTGTCGCCACTTTTTACTTTGTATTCAATGCGTTGGCTAGCCTGATTTTGTGTAATCTGTTTTTGACGGTTAATCACCCGCTGAGCGGCACTTAAGCTGTAAGCCGCAGCGTCTTTACTGGCAATAGGAATCATCAGGGTTTTACCCATCCTAATCATACTACCGTTAATATTATTAATGGTGCGCAGTAAGTCGACACTGACTTTAAAGCGCTGGGCAATCTTGCCTAGACTGTCACCTGAGACTATTTTATATCGGTTCCAAGTCACTCGCTTACTCGAGGGAAGTTCCAATAAGCTAGTTTTAAAGCGTTCAATATGAGCAATAGGAATGAGAAGTTTGTGTGGGCCCTTTGGGTCGGTGGCCCATTGATTGTAGGCGGGATTTAAGCGATACATTTCGTCTGTTGTAATATTCGCCATTTCGGCAGCTTGTGCCAAATCAATTTGTGACCCAACATCGACAGCTTCAAAGTAGGCTTCATCGTCGATGCTATAAAGTGTTTTAGTGCCCGCATTCTCTGCCACTACTCGGGCTACAGCCAATAATTTAGGCACATAGTTCATCGTTTCTCTGGGCAACTTCAATGACCAAAAATCTGTTGGTTTGCCGGCTTTTATGTTCCGTTTTATGGCTTTTTGGACGGTGCCTTGACCGCCATTATAAGATGCAATTGCGAGCAACCAGTCACCATCGAACATTTTGTGTAATTGTAAGAGATATTTGTGGGCCGCATTTGTGGAAGCGACAATGTCTCTGCGTCCATCAATCCACCAATTTTGTTTGAGGCCAAAACCTCGCCCTGTCGCTGGAATAAATTGCCAAGCTCCAGATGCGCGCCCAGAAGAATAGGCAAAGGGATCAAACCCACTTTCAATGATAGGGATGAGTGCGATTTCAGCAGGTATAGACTTGTCTAAGGCTGCATGCAACATAAAGTGATAATACCGACTTGCTCTAGTGGTCACACGATGCATGAGTTCTGGATGTTTGTTATAAAAGTTGTACTGTTGCTTAATGCGTTTGTTGTCTACAAACTCTAAGCCATAATTTGCCACAGTAAGCTGCCACAGATCAAGAACTGGGGGAACTTCAGGCGTTGGGGTTACGTTTACCTTTGGAGGTGCGTCGCTTTTAGGTTTTCTCTGTGCTTCGGCAAGAAGTTTTGCAGCGGCATCAGTGCTTGCCTCAGAGTCAAGTTCAGACCAGTTTAGGTAATTATCATTACTGATATTTTGGGCGATAGCTTGAGCAGACTGGTAAGGTTCTTCACCCATTGGGGGAGCCATGTCACTGGTTGCTGTGTTATCTGACAGTGGCTCTACGACCAATTTGATCGCCATATCTTCAACCATAGCTGTCTCAGAATCATTATTCGTGTGATCAACTTCAGGGGTTGCAGTGGCTATTGCTGTTTCTGAGGCAGGCTCATTGGCAACGGTAGTTTTTAACTGTGCCGTTTGACAAGCGCTAAGGCAAAACAATGCGAGCATTAATAAAATGGCATTAAGTGGAATTCGAGTGAATGATGGAAGAAAAACGTTTGTCAAAGCAAGGTCACATTTTTTGATGTCGAGAGCCCGTTGATTTTAGCAGGCTAGGTGCCAAGGTCAATATAGAATGCCCAGTCTAGGGTTAGTTACTTGTCTTTTTAGCACTAATAACGACTAAAAGTTGTTTTTCCACTGTCTTAAAACGGTAAAGACCTCTACGGGGGTTTTTAATGTTTGTTGTTGAAAATTTTCTGCACTGGCAATAACGGCCTTATCATGAGTGCGTAAAAAAGGGTTAATCGCCGCTTCTTGTGCCAAACGCGTGGGCAATGTCACTTCGTTCTCAGCTCTAATTTCATGGCACATTGTTTGAGCTAACTTTAAGGCCTCATTGTTGCCATCCACCGCCATGGCAAATTTCAAGTTTGCAACACTGTATTCATGGGTTGGATAGGCCATGGTCATGGCAGGCAAAGCCATAATTTTATTGAGTGACTGATGCATCTGCAAAGGAGACCCTTCAAACACTCGGCCACAACCCGCTAAGAATAGGGTGTCTCCACAAAATAAAAGGCCTTGTTGGTCATTATAATAGGCAATGTGGTCTAGGGTATGGCCAGGAATCTCCATAATGCTAAAGTGAGTATCAAATAGCCTGACTGAGTCATTTTCCTTAAGTTTATGAGTAATGCCTGCATAAGGGCTGTTGGCTGGTCCGTATACGGGAAGGTCTCCAAAATGTTCAAGGAGGGCTTTAATGCCACCTGTGTGGTCAGCATGGTGGTGCGTAACCAATATAGCAGAGAGTTTTTTTTGTAGCTTTAAAGCCTGCTCAATAACAACTTGTGAGTCGCCTGGATCAACCACTACGAACCCGTCTACCTCTGCATTTTCGATACACCAAATGTAGTTATCATTAAATGCAGGTAGGGGTGTGACGGTCAGATTTGAAGTTAATGCAGGCATAGTATGGTCTTTCTTAATCTAAGTATTTGTTCCTAAGAGTAGCTGTGCGATGCAAATTACGCAAGCAAGGTGGCAAGGAATGGCTTATTATGACGCATGAATAAAAACACCCACTTACAATCGTGTCAATTCGAAGAACAACAATTTGCCACATGGTTAACCAGTAAAAAAGGGGCCTCATTCATGGCTCAAGAACAGCAGCAGTTAACGTTATTGATGCCCAGAGCTTTTGGCCATTATAGTGTTTATTTAGGACTCAATGCCAAATTAAGTTCCAATCTAGTGAGCCCCATAAAAAATGCCATGGCCCTAACATCAAATTTTAATTTGGGGGGTGATGTGGTGATGGATCCACATCAATTACCCCTAGCTAGCGAATCTATAGACCTTGTGGTTCTTCAGCATGTATTGGACATGAGTGATAACCCACATCAAACCCTTCGAGAAGTTGCTAGGGTAGTTAATGCTGGCGGTCGAGTTGTAATTACTGGGTTTAATCCCTACAGCCTATGGGGTTTGTGGCGCCATTTAAGGCTAAAACGTGGTCTACCTTGGCGAGCTAATTTTATCGCTTACAGTAGACTTAAGGACTGGCTAACACTGCTCAGTTTTGGTGACTTTGAGATTAAGCCTGTATATGATTGTGCACCTGGCAAATGGAAGATGAGTCCTTGGTTATCTAACTTCTTTAACCCCTTGGGGGCTGGCTATGTTCTATCTGCAGTAAAACAAGAGACCCGAGTGCATATACTTAAAACTCATTGGCGCAATAGCATTGTAAAACGCAGTTTTGGCTTAGCTGGAGCAACCCGCCAACCCAGTCAAAATAAACAACCATTGGAGCACAGTTGATTGACTTCAGATCGCATTGAACTATTTACAGATGGTGCATGCAAAGGTAATCCAGGTCCAGGTGGTTGGGGAGTGCTGATGCGTTTTAAAGAACAAGAGAAACGCTTGTATGGTGGTGAGCCCGTCACAACGAATAACCGTATGGAGCTGATGGCTGCCATTAAAGGACTCGAGGCTTTGACACGGCCATGCAAGGTTGATCTGACGACTGACTCCCAATATGTGCGCAAAGGCATTACGGAATGGATTGTTAATTGGCGTAAGAATAATTGGCGTACCGCCGCTAAAAAACCTGTTAAAAATGCTGATCTTTGGCAACTCCTAGATCAGGCTGTACAAGGCCATGAGGTAAAGTGGCATTGGGTCAAGGGGCATAGTGGGCATATTGAAAATGAAATTGCAGATGACCTAGCTAACCTAGGTGCTGCTGAACACACTAGATAAATCATACAGGAATAAATTTTGCGATTAATAGTCTTAGATACGGAAACGACCGGTTTAGAATCCAAACAAGGTGATCGCTTAATAGAGGTGGGTGCCTTAGAAATGGTTAACAGGCGTCTCACTGGTGAGAGCTTTCATGAATACGTTAATCCTGAACGAGATATACCAATGGAAGCCCAAGCAGTGCATGGTATTACTGAGGAGTTTGTGCAAGATAAACCCTTATTTTCAGCTGTTGCCGATGCCTTTATCGAGTTCATTAGAGACGCTGAATTAATTATTCATAATGCGCCTTTTGACCTTGGGTTTTTAGATAATGAATTAGCTTTGGTGGCCAAAAAAACTGGGCGCAGTTATCCAAAAATTGCAGATATTTGTAAAATTACAGATTCCTTGAAACTTGCCAGACAAAAACACCCAGGCCAAAAGAATAATTTAGACTCCTTGTGCCGCAGGTATGGGATTAATAATGCTCATCGACAGGTGCATGGCGCCTTGTTAGATTCTGAGATATTAGCTGATGTTTACCTGAGCATGACTGGAGGTCAAACAGACTTAATGTTAGGGGCAGAAACATCCCCTAATCAGTCAAAAACTGCGTTAGATCGGCGAAGAATAACAGACCTCCAAGCCTATGAGCTGAAGGTGGTCGTGGCGACAGATGAAGAACTGGCGGCGCACCAAGTAAAGCTTGAAACAGTGGCTCAAGCCTCTGGTCACGAATGTTCTTGGTAATGATGACAGGTTAAATTTAGCTTTGGAATTTAATTGTAGAGGTTAAGATTAGGGTGGAGGAGGGGCCGTCTTTTAGTCTATTGATGACTCAGGTTAGAGGGCTACTTAGGTTCGATAACTACTTAAGTTAGATAATTACCTAGATTCAATAGCGACTTAGGAATATTAGATTTTTACGCTGGGATTTCTAAAAAGGACGACGAACTCGCCTACAGGCATTAAGAGGCTGCGATTAAGGCTTTGAATTTGAGTTTTTACTCACCCATTTCGAATAATTGGCTTAATCGTGTACCCAGCATGACGTCGCCTTCAGCTTGTAAACGTCCTCCCATAAAAGCGGCCATGCCGTCTAGCTCTCCAGCAACAATTTCTGAGAGTGTTTCTGCATCCATCGACATGGTGATTGCTGGATCATCATGCTGACCCACCATGGCCTCGCAGCTGCTATCTTCAATGGTAATGTAGAAATCGTCATCGTCAGTAATACAAAATTGAAAAGTGGCATCCAATCCGTCTGCTTCTTCAGGTACAAAAGCGGATTGCATTTTCTGCATAATTTGGTCGACTGTCATAATATTGCTCTTATCCGTGTTTTCACTCCGCTGATTTTATGTGTTTTTAAAAAATAAATCAAACGATCGTTTGAATTATCCATTAGGTGAAGGTTTAGCTGTGGTTTCAGAGCTGACTAGACTAGAATACAGCCCTATTGCTTGTTGAAACCAAGAACTGCAACTGGAGACTAATGTGTTAGATTTTTTGTACGATTATGGACTGTTTTTAGCTAAGGTGATTACCTTCTGTGTTGCAGCCATTGTGGTGATTGGCTTTTTGGTGATGGCAGGTCAAAACCGTCGACAACATAGCAAGGCAGGGCATATTGAGGTTCGAAATCTTAATGAAGAGTTCGAAGACATGACGGATACGTTAGATCACGCCATCATGGATAAATTTCAATTTAAACAGCTGCGTAAAGCCCAAGAAAAAGCAGATAAGATTCAGACCAAGCAAGATAAAGCGGAGGCTAAAAAACAAGCCAAGCAAGCAAAATCTGAAGGCATTGACGCTGGCAGTGGAGAGAATTCGGTAGCCAATGTGAAGAAGCGCACCTTTGTCATTGACTTTGACGGTGATATTAAGGCGAGTGCTGTCGAGTTTTTACGACATGAAATTAGTGCGATTATTTCTGTTGCCAAAGTCACTGACGAAATCATTATGCGCCTTGATTCTAGTGGTGGCATGGTGCATACCTATGGTTTGGCTGCATCACAGTTAGGGCGGATTAATAGTGCAAAAATTCCACTTACGATCTGTGTAGACCAAGTGGCTGCCAGTGGTGGATACATGATGGCGTGCATGGCCAACCACATCACGGCTGCTCCTTTCGCCCTTGTTGGGTCTATAGGTGTAGTTGCAGAAGTACCTAACGTGCACAGGTTGCTCAAGAAACACGCCATAGACGTTGAGGTGCTAACGGCTGGTGAACATAAACGCAGCCTCACTGTCATCGGTGAGAACACCCGTAAAGGGCGTGATAAATTTGTGGAAGATTTACAGCAAACCCATGGCTTGTTTAAAAGCTGGGTCAAACTTCAGCGTCCCCAGTTAGACATGGATCAAGTGGCTAATGGCGACGTATGGTATGGACAGCAGGCAATTGAACTAGGCCTAGTTGACGCTGTGAGTACTTCAGATGAAGTTTTACAAGAAGCGGTAAAGCGAAGTGACGTTTTGCTGATCGAATATGTGGCTAAAAAGACCATAGGCGAAAGATTTGGCATTGCAGCAGCTACTGGTATAAGCTTATTTGGTGATCGAGTGTGGTCGAAAATACGACGTCAATCTATTACCCATTAAACGAGTTTAGGAGTGGTCTAATGCAATCTTTTGCAAGCCTTTGTAAGCCATTGTCACCTGCATTTTTGCACCCCAATAATATGCCTGTGCGCATTGGGCTTGTAGTGCTTGCAACAGACATGGTGGTTGAAGTGGAATGGCGAGAGATTTTTGCTGGGTTACCCATAGAAATTTTGGTGGCTAGGATCGCCTGTGCAGCCGAAGTTACCCCCAAGGCTTTATTAACTATGGCTCATGAGATCGGCCATTGTGCCAGCCTAATATTGCCAGATGTAGAGCTGGATGCCATTGCCTATGGCTGCACTTCTGGTAGTTTAGTGATTGGTGAAGAAAAGGTTAAGCAACTGCTGCAACAGGGCAATTCTGAGCAGATTACAAGTAATCCGTTTAGTGCCATTAAAGCAGCCCTAGCATTTATTAAGGCTAAAAATATAGTAGTTCTATCGCCTTATCTAGCCTCTGTTAATGAGCCATTCTATAACGCCCTAGATTCCGTAGGTTACAACATTATGGCTTGGGGTAGCCTAGATTTAACCTTAGATAAAGACATTGGATCAATGAATCCTGAGCATCTACCAAAGCTAATAGAAGCGTTATTGGCGGGCGTGGATGCAGTTCCTGATGCTGTGTTTATTTCGTGTACCAACTTTAAAGCCGTCGCTAAACTTGCTGAACTTGAAAAGCGTTATGGGTGTTATTTTATATCGAGTAACCAGGTGATGGCTTGGCACTTGTTGCATCAGTTAAATATTAGCCTGCCTAACATGAAGGCTGGGCGTTTATTTACAACGCCATCAATCTAACTGCCACTTCATCTGCTCATACAATTTTGGTTTTTTAAAGATGTCTAGGATCAATTCTGATGTACACTCATTATTATTTATAGTCACTGAGGGCTGAAATAATTTGCCTTTTATTAGCCAATTAAATGAATTTCGCGAGCCTCTGGTTATAGCGCGAAATACCGGCCATCGTTTGATGCTGGTATTGGCCATGGAAGAAGAAAGAGGCCTAATTCAGGCGCAGCACCTAAGCCAATTAGGTGGGTCGTGCTTATGGGTCGATGTGTTGAAAGACGATCATTCTCACTCCAAGCAACAGCGACACATTACTTCAACTCAAGCTAAACAATATCTTGGCACGTCAAATCAGCATGTGGTTTATAACGCTCACAGGGCTTTCAATGCGAGTGCCCTATGTGCGGTTAGCGGTACCATAAGAGGAGGTGGCGTATTAATCTTATTGACTCCTCCAAGTGCCCAATGGCATAAAAATTATGATTTACAACTGGCGTCCTATGGTCATTCAATAAACACGGCCTATTCGCATTTTATTCAATGGTGGCAAAAGCAATGGCAGCACCATAGTGCCGTCTTTGTATTGCAAGAACCACAGACTAAGTCCCAACATAACCTAGTGCCTACGAATTGGCAGCCTCTACCACCTATATTTGAAGCATCCCAACCACTGCAACCGACCGAAGCACAAGGCCATCTAATTAGTCAATTAGTGATGGCTTATGAGCAACAACATAGTACGGTGCTAACCATTGATGCACGCAGAGGCCGCGGTAAATCGGTCTGCTTGGGATGGTTTATTAAGGCCCTTGGCTCAAAGGCTCAGCATGGCCCTGCCATCGTAACTGCACCTAGTAAGCGATCCCTTAATGCTATGATGCAAACGTCAGCTATGCCAAGCATTAATTTTTATGCTTTAGATGCCCTGTTAACATCACTTCCAGACGCAGGGGTATTAATTGTCGATGAAGCAGCTGCTATTCCGTTGTCACAATTAATCAAGTTGATTAAGGCCTATAAATTAGTCGTTTTATCATCAACTCAGGATGGATATGAGGGTAGTGGGCAAGGCTATCGACTAAAACTACCCCATATTATTGCAAGCTTGGGGCGTTCAAATAAACAAATGACCCTTACACAACCCATGCGTTGGCAGGCTGGTGATGCCCTTGAAAACTTTATTCGTAGCAGCTTTTTATGTGATGTAGAGTTACCAAACATAAATCATAATGCATTTTCTGATTCATCACTGGCCCTCACCTATAGTCAGGTCACCGGTGCAACACTGGCACAAAACCAGACCTTATTAAGGCAAGTTTATGGCCTGTTAATGTTAGCTCATTACCAAACCACACCCCAAGACTTAAGATTGTTATTAGATCACCCCCAACATCAGATACATTTATGCTTTGTTGGTGAGCACCTGGTTGGTCTGGCTTGGGTGGCAGAGGAAGGCAACTTAGACGCATCTTTGGCGCGCCAGATAGCGCTAGGCCAACGACGGATCCAAGGCCATTTGTTAGCTCAGATTTTGTCTCAACAAGCGGGTTTTTCAGTGGCTTGTGAACTGAGTAGTTGGCGCATTCAACGCCTTGTTGTGACGCCGTCCCTCCAGGGTAGAGGCATTGGTTCCAAATTACTTCAGCGAGTGTATGGTTTAGCTCAAGAGAGACAAGTTGATTTTGTGGGTGCCAGCTTTTCTGCCAATTCCAAAAATCTAAATTTTTGGCAGCTCAATAAGTTTAGTCCTATATGGCTCGGTGTGCGGGCAGATACTGCGACTGGATTCAATAGCGTGCAGGTGATGCGACCCATTAGTGCCGATGGGAAGCTATTACAGGATCAATTGAGGTGCCATTTTCGAGACTATTTAACCTTTGGCCAGTACCTTTGGTTTTCTTCAATTGATGCAGATCTCTGGCAAATAATATTTGCATCCTGCCAAAAAAATGTAATGGTAGGGCTAAGTAAAAAGCAACAACAAGACTTATTAATCTTGCTGGCAAACGGGCGTTCTGGGTTTAGTGGCTCACTGTACTTGCTACATCAAAATGTGCGGGATGCCAAACATAAATCGATGATCATCCAAGCTGCACAAAATAATACTCACAAAGGTCTGCAAGAGCATGTAAGGCGATTAGCACGAACCACCTTAGCTTTATTACATAAAGTATGATGCGCAGCACATCAGCACTAAAATCGGTATACTTCTAGCTTTACTAAGAGACCAGAAATCGTCATGAGCTCAGTCAAACTTACCCAATATAGTCATGGAGCGGGATGTGGTTGTAAAATATCCCCCCAAGTTTTGGATATCATGCTGGAGTCCCAGTTACCAAAATTTTCCCATCCAAATTTGATTGTAGGTAACGAAAGTCGAGATGATGCCGCAGTTTTTAATTTAGGTGATGGCACTGGCATTATCAGTACCACTGATTTCTTTATGCCTATTGTGGACGATGCATTTGATTTTGGCCGAGTAGCGGCTACCAACGCCATTAGTGATGTTTATGCTATGGGCGGACTGCCACTGATGGCCATCGCCATCTTAGGCTGGCCAGTGGATAAGTTAGCTCCAGAAATAGCCGCTAGGGTCATAGACGGTGCTCGTGACGTTTGTGCCAAAGCCAATATTTGCCTAGCTGGAGGTCATAGCATCGATGCACCAGAACCCATATTTGGCTTGGCTGTAACGGGCAGAGTGGACTTAGAGCACCTTCAGCGTAATGACCAAGCCCAAGCGGGTGACCACATTATGCTGACCAAACCTTTAGGTGTGGGGATCTTAACCACAGCTGAAAAACGGGGCATTTTAAGATCACAGGATGTTAATTTGGCTCGTGACAACATGGTTAAGCTCAATGACATAGGGGTAAAGCTAGCCCCTTTGAAAGGGGTTCATGCCATGACGGATGTGACTGGATTTGGGCTCATGGGACATTTGCTTGAAGTCTGTGAGGGCAGTCGGTTACATGCGCATATTAAATTCAACCAAATTCCATTGTTAACAGATTTACAACACTATTTAAACCAAGGTTGTGTGCCTGGTGGAAGTGGGAGAAATTATGCAAGTTATGGTCACAAGCTTGGTCCGCTTAGTGAAGACCAATTAAATATCCTTTGTGATCCGCAAACCAGCGGGGGTTTATTGGTTGCTGTGGCCGAAGATAAAATGACTCAGGCAGAAGATATTTGTCGTGCACAGGGCCAAGACTGCGTGTGGATCGGGCATTTATCGGACCCAGTAATAAGTCAAAATTACTGTGTTGAGGTGATTTGAAATGCCTCCTAAAGTCATTGACTCGTTGCTACCAAAACCTATAAAAGCAGTCGACTTTGATGATTTATTATTACATCAGCGCCCCATGTTTGATGTACGGGCACCCATAGAATTTGACAAAGGTGCATTTCCAAATGTTGTGAATCTGCCACTCATGAGTGATGACGAGCGCGAGCAAATAGGGACGTGTTATAAACAACAAGGCCAAACTGCTGCCATTGATCTAGGTCATCAATTGGTTCATGGAACAACCAAGAGTAATAGAGTTAAAAAGTGGTTGGATTTTGTCAATGAGCACCCCGACGCGGTGTTGTATTGTTTCAGGGGTGGTCTGCGATCTAAGGTAAGTCAACAGTGGTTGGCAGAAGCTGGGATTGGCATACCCTTTTTAGAGGGTGGTTATAAGGCTCTGCGAACGCATTTGATAACGCGCTTAGACCAATTGGTAGAAGAAATTCCAGCATTTGTTCTCAGTGGCCGCACTGGAACAGGGAAAACTGAAATTTTGCCGCTGTTTGATCGAACGATAGATTTAGAAGGCATTGCTAAACATCGAGGATCGAGCTTTGGTAAATATATTGAAGAACAACCAAGTCAGATAAACTTTGAAAATAACTTAGCGATTGCGCTAATACAACGAAGACGAACCAATAATGAGCCCATCATTTATGAAGACGAAAGCCGTTTAGTCGGTTGCCGATTGCTGCCATTAAGTCTTCAGGCTAAGCTTAAGAGTTCGCCAATTATGGTGCTAACAGATAATTTTGACGCACGAGTAGAGCGTATTTTTGGTGAATATGTTGTCAAGGCCATTGAGGCTTGGGAAGATGAGATGGACAACTCAGAAGACGCCTTTTTAGCCTTTGGCGATAGCCTTTTACAGAGCCTGCATCGCATTAAAAAGAGGCTAGGGAGCGAATCTCATGCGCACTTAGTCAAACTGCTCAAACGGGCTTTAACCCAGCAGTCTGAGCAAAAATATTTAGACCTTCATAAAGATTGGATTGCCTATTTGCTCATTCATTATTATGATCCTATGTATGACTATCAACTTTCTCTCAAACAAGATCGGGTGGTTATGCAGGGGAGTTCGAGTGAATTAGTTCATTGGTACAAAACCAAAAATAGATTGCACACTTAACCATATTGAGGAGACCTAAACCATGAAATCTAGAGCCGCTATTGCCTTGGCAAAAGGACAAGCATTAACCATCGCAGACATCGATGTAGAAGGCCCAAAAGCTGGCGAGGTGCTCGTGCGCATGGTGGCCACAGGGGTTTGTCATACGGACGCTTTTACTTTATCTGGCGATGATCCTGAAGGCATATTTCCTGCGGTGTTGGGTCATGAGGGAGGCGGCGTTGTAGAAGAAGTAGGCAGTGGTGTGACTCATCT